>NZ_AP023367.1:615000-802500 GCF_014218335.1 Anaerocolumna cellulosilytica
TGAAATAGTTGCCCCGAATGAGGCTAAGGCAAAGCAATTACAGGCTATTATCAATAGTTTTGATATGGATGCAAAAATAGTAATACGAAAAAAATACTATGTAGTATATGTAAAGGAAGGCTCTCAGATTGTTGACCTGCTAAATATTATGGAAGCGCACGTATCACTCATGAATTTGGAAAATGTGCGTATACTGAAAGAGATGCGTAACTCAATTAACAGACAGGTAAACTGTGAGGCAGCTAATATAAACAAAACTGTAACGGCAGCAACAAAGCAGATTGAAGATATTCTTTACATTAAAGATCAAATTGGTTTTAGTGAATTAACGGAGGGACTTGAGGAAATTGCAATTCTGCGCACGGAATATCCAGAAGCTTCATTAAAGGAATTAGGTGCTTTACTTAGTCCACCGATAGGTAAATCAGGTGTGAACCATAGATTGAGAAAAATAAGTATTTTAGCTGATAACTTAAGGGAACAAAAGGAGGAAGTAAATTATGGTAGCAAAGAAAATATTGATTAAAATTCCAACCGGATTAGAGGCAAGACCTGTTGCACTTTTAGTACAGGTTGCAAGTCAATATGAAAGTAGTATTTATGTAGAATGTGATGAGAAAAAGGTCAATGCCAAAAGTATTATGGGTATGATGAGTTTAGGACTTGCTGCGGGGGAAGAAGTAACTGTTTCAGCGGAAGGTCCTGACGAAGAACTGGCTATGGAGAACATAGAAAAATATCTTAGCAGCAAATAACCGTTTGACTGATTTGTCTTATGGCAAAGTTGGATTTAAATACACAGAGATTAGTGGTTGATAGATCTGCAAGAATGAACAGAGCCCACAGGCTGATGACCTGTGGGCTTTTTGTATCGGAATTTGCTTTATGACGATGTAGAGGTGGAATTCTTCGCTCTCTTATAAACAATCAAAAAATTGTTTTAATTCTTGTTTTGTGCTTTTAGAAAGTTGAGTATAACGTTTTCCCTCAACCGCACCTTGTAAAGCATATAGCATATGCAGACAGGCTGTATTATCAATAAGCTTAATGTGAAAAAATGCCTCTCTGCTACCTATGCTAATAAGTTCCGCAAGAGTATAGATTCCAATTGCATTCAATCGATTTTCAATGACTTTACCGATATTAGGAAGTTCGGTTAATTTATGCATATCACACCTCCGTATTAAAACAATCCTTCCAGGCAGGGAGGCGCTTCATATTACTTTCTGCTATTTTAGTTGCAGCTTTATAGTCGAACCCTTGTGTTTTAATTATAAAGTGAATCATTCCGGCCTTTTTTTCCTCAAATGATTGCATGGAACCATCAGGACGGGTACAATGGATACAATAATCTTTTTTGGTATCCTCCCCGGCAAAGTCTGACTTTTCCAACATTGGCATGCCACAAGCTATGCAAATTTTCATGTGAATTACCTCCAATTTAATTTTAATTTTTTATTAATTCTAAAAAGGTTGTTATCAGTTCCGAATCATACCGCTCCAAAAGGGATTCCTCCGGTGAAAACAAATCCTTATTGAGCAAATAGTAATGAAGTAGTCCCATCCAGGTATTGAATAATAAATGAACCGGTAGGTTTTTAATCATCTGATTTTCGATTTTCGTCACAATCACTTCATTAAAATGCACAGCTATACTCGATTGTATATTTACAAATATCATCTGTACATCCTCTGGTAATAAACATCTTTCGCTTATAAGTCGAATATAAAAACTTTCATATTTTTTTAATACATCTATGTATGCTATAAGCAACGTTTCAATAGCATCATTTTTTTTCGATAAATTGTGCATTTCTAAAGCTAATCTATTACCAAAGATTTCAATTAAATGAATTAATAACTCATTCACCGATGGAAAGTGAACAAAAATTGTACCATGTGATACGCCTGCTTCTTTTGCAATCATAGCAGTCGTGGCACTAAAACCATACTCAGAATATACGTTATAGGCAGCATTACTTATTTTTATTTTGGTACTTTCTTTTTGTATTTGTCTTTTTGTTTTCAATTAATGACCTCCAACTCATTGAGTATACACTCATTATAATTCGACTTAAACCAAATGTCAATAGGGATAAAAAACAGCATTTAGAAGGTTGGCATATTTATATGCAGATTGAATTTCTGGAATTTTAGTATATTTGTCGTATTTTGGGACTAAATGACAGAAAAATAAATAGTGTTGTCATAATAACTTAATAAAAATGTAAACCTTTCTTTGAACAATCATGTTATAATGAAAATATGTGAAAATATTACATATGGTTTTATATATTCTTAAGAAAAGGCATAAGAATGAGTTATCAAACCAATAATAGTAAATATAGTACATGGAACTAACAATAGTATCAAATCAGGAGTATGACTATGAGCAAGAATGAACGAAAGCATGATCAGGGAAACAGTTTTTATATGTCGGATACCAATGATAGAAAAGTTAAAAGATATAAGATGCGAACGCTGTTGATTATAGAGGCGTTAGTAATATTCGTCTTAGTAATTGGGTATGTTGTTTTCATAACCAATCGAAACAGAGGGGTTAATAACAGCCAGACAACGGATCAGAGTCAGACCAATAATACCGGAAGTAATAATTCAGGAACTAATAATGCCGGAAATAATAATACCGGCGGAACCAATACTGATAATAATACGAATCAGGAGCCGGGTGGAAATGACGGACAATCTACAGAAAAAGAGGAAAATGACAAGAAGGCGGAAGAGCTCCTTGCCCAAGCAGACCTGTTAGCAATGCGTTATGATTATGAAGGTGCAATTGGCAGAATCAAAGAATTTGGAGACAAGTATGTAGAGTATCCAAAGCTTACAGAAGCTATTGCAGGTTATGAGGCAAAGATGGCAGAACTAGATCCATTTGGAGCTTACGATTCACCGGATGAAATCAGTCATGTATTCTTTCATATATTGGTTGCTGATACGGCGAAGGCATTTGACGGGGACTATGATTCCAATGGTTACAACTATTATATGACGACAACTAAAGAGTTTAATGAGATGATGCAGCAAATGTACGATGCAGGATATGTTCTTGTCAGTATCCACGATGTAGCAAAAAAGACTACTTTAGAGGATGGATCGGTTAAATATGTACCGGGTGATATTATGCTGCCAAAGGATAAAAAGCCTTTTGTAATCTCACAGGATGATGTGAATTATTACGAGTATATGACAGGTGATGGTTTTGCCACCAGAGTTGTGCTGGATGAAAATGGAAAGCCTAAGAATGAAATGCTTATGGATGATGGAACGGTATCCGTCGGAGACTATGATATGATTCCGCTTTTAGATGCTTTTATAGAGAAACATCCAGACTTTTCTTATAAAGGAGCTAAGGGGCTGATTGCCTTAACCGGTTATGAAGGTTCTTTAGGTTACCGTACCAATGATTCAACTTCACCAACCTTTGAAGAAGATAAGGAGACGGTGAAAAAGATAGTTCAGGCAATGAAAGAGCAGGGCTGGGAATTTGCTTCCCACAGCTATGGACACAGAGATATGGGGAAGGCAACCTATAGTTTTACTAAAAAAGATAGTGACCGCTGGATGGAGGAAGTAGGGTCTTTAATTGGACCTACCGATGTATATATCTTTCCTTACGGTATAGATATTGAAACAACTATGGGACTTTATGAAAGTGATAAATATGAGTATTTGAAAGGACTTGGTTTTGATTATTTTTGTGGTGTTTATAGTAAGCCCTGGATTCATATAAAAGATGACTATGTAAGAATGACCAGAAGGCCATTAGATGGTCAGGCGATGCTTCAGTTCCCAGAGAGACTAAAAGATTTATTCGACGTGGATTCAGTAGTAGAATCTATACGTCCTGCATTAAAGTAAAGAGGTTAAAGATTGCCGTAGGATGATGTAAATCCTACGGCTTTTCTGTCTGATCACATTAAATCAAAGGTACACGTTAAAATCAGGAGTAACTAAACTCCCAGCTTATAACCAATGCCCCAAACAGTTTTAATATATTGAGGATTTTTGGGATTATCCTCGATTTTGTTTCTCAATCTGCTAATTTGGACATTTACAGTATTTTCATCTCCCAAATAATCATCATTCCAAACAAGGTTATAGATCTGTGCTTTTGTATATACACGCTTTGGATTTAACATTAAAAGTTTTAATATTTCAAACTCTTTTGCTGTCAACTCGATGACGGTGTCCTTTTTAATTACACAAAATTCATCAACATTTAATAGGATGTCTCCTACTCTTATCTCTTCGTTTTTTGGATTGTCAGTCATGTTAGAATATTGTTTAGAGCGCCTTAAGTTAGAGTTGACTCTTGCCATTAGCTCAGCCATTGAAAATGGTTTTGTAATATAGTCATCTGCTACCCATAGAGAGACCGGAAACTTTATCGAATTCACTATCACGAGCCGAAAGGATAAGAATGGGGAGGGAACTATTTGTGCGGATTCTTTGTATGACATTAAAACCGTCTAGTTTTTGCAGCATTATATCCAGTAATACAAGGTCAAACGAATCTTCACCAAATATTTTGTATCCTGCTTCACCATTATGTGCCTCTATTAAATCAAAGCCTTCATGTATAAAGAATTGTTTTATCATTTCACATATTTCTATGTCATCTTCAATTAGCAGTATCTTTTCCACCCTATATTTCCTCTTCCTTACAAGATTTTTTTAAATATTTCTTTATTATATTTTGTATTAATAAAATATACAAGATAAACTATTGTCCAATAGAATGGTGCTTCGCAGTATTTAAACAGTTTTAGAGTATCAGAATATACACAGGATAGAAATGTAAGCTGTAATATATATGAATTACTGTCATAGGTTACATTATATCTGTGCGACATAGAAAAGATGAAAATAAATTCGAATAATAAATATATTAATAAACAAATTAATTATATTAATTAAAAAATTAAATATATTAATAATGATATTGACAATATTAATTATGTGGTATATAGTATAATATATAGAAAATATCCAAAAAAGGAAGTGTAGAATTTGAAATATAAAGCACCTGGAAAATGCCCAGTATGTGGTGAAAAACTATCTATTACAAAATTGGGATGTCCCAAATGCTCTACGACCATTGAAGGAGATTTCCAGCCCTGTGAATTTTGCCGCTTACCGGAAGATGACTTAGAATTTGTTAAAATATTTATTAAATGCCGAGGAAGCATTAAAGACGTGGAAAAAGAAATGGGAATATCCTATCCAACAGTAAGAGGAAAGCTGGATTCTGTAATTAAGGCATTGGGATATGAGCTTGTGTCAAAAGAAAGTATCAAAGAGAAGGAAGTCAAAGATACATTAAAAAATGAAATTCTGGAACAGTTGTCGAAAGGTGAGATTACTGCTAAAGAGGCAACAGAGAAGATTAAAAGTTTGTAGGTTGAATGATTAGTTGCGGTCAAAGGTCGCAGATGGGAGCTAACTATGAGTGAACAGCATAAAATTTTAGAGATGATAGAAAAAGGACAGATATCAGCGGTAGAGGGAATGGAACTTTTAGAGGCCTTAAAAGGAACAAATGAAACAGAGCAGGAAATAAATCATAATAGTGCTCAGACAGCTGTTGTATCCTCCAGGAAGAAATATAAGTATTTAAAAGTTAAGGTAACTTCTGATAATAATTCAGTTAATGTCAATGTGAATGTACCAATAAAACTTATATCAGCGGTTGGCAGCGTTGCAGGACGCTTACAAACCATGATTCCGGAGGATGCCAGAAGACAGATGGAAAGCAAAGGAATCAACATTAATGACATTGACTTTGGTAAGATTATTGAGGAAGTATTAAATGGAACAATAGAAGACCCGAATATTGTTGATGTGGAAGTCTGGGATGATAGTCATAATACAACAGTAAAGGTTAAGATTTATGTGGAATAGAGGAGTTCGACTGATATGGCTGCAGTTACAGGTATCTTTTTTTCAAAGGGAGCATACCATACCATATCAGTCCCGGCAAGAAAGATATTACTTGACGCTGGTGTAAAACTACTAGAATTCATGTCTGTAGGAGAGGCTTATAATTTAGTAGATATATCTATTGATAAGGTGAAGATAGTTATAGAAGTGAAATAAAGTGTGCGCAAGTGTAGCCTAAGTTTGCACTAGTGCATAGATGGGAGTTTATTATGATAAAATTGGCAGTAAAATATTTATCCATTGTCATATCTATCTATATACTTTCTATGGCGGTAGATACGATAATGATTTATGAAACCGATGCTTTATTGATAATGGGAGTTGTACTTTTAATCGTGAATCTGGTATTAAAGCCGATACTTCTGCTGATTACATTACCGTTTAATGTTATGACACTGGGCTTATTTGGCTTCATTGTGAATGCCTGGACGATTATGATTGCAGACCATTTTGTATATGGAATCAGTATGGGAGGATTTTTTAATTCACTACTGGCTGCCTTGGTGATTGTAGTAATACAACATTTATTAAAGGATATTCTACAACCATCAAAATAGAGTTGGAAAAAGCATCTTTACTTTACAAGAATCGCTGTATCTCATAAGACGTTGAGAACAGCGGTTCTTTTTTTATATATACCTAATAGGTATTCGCCATAAGTTATTGTTGACCTAGTTAAAATATGTTATGATAGTAAATAGAAATTACTATAGAGAACTGCGAGTGTGTTGCTGTTAGATTTGTCTTAAGCAGATAGTATAACGGTGACATTTAAAAGTTGAAAGGTTTAGGTTCATATGAATTTTACTCATTTACATTTACATACAGAATACAGTTTACTGGATGGTTCCGGTAAGATTCGAGAAATGGTAGCCAGAGTGAAAGAACTCGGAATGGACAGTATGGCAATAACAGATCATGGTGTCATGTATGGAGTTATAGACTTTTACAGAACCTGTCTATCAGAGGGAATCAGGCCGATTATTGGTTGCGAAGTCTACGTAGCACCAGGTTCCAGGTTTGACCGGGAGGCTAATTCGTCCGACGACAGATATTATCATCTGGTGTTGCTTGCAGAAAATAATACGGGATATGCCAATCTGATGAAGATTGTGTCTTTGGGTTTTTTGGAAGGCTTTTATTATAAACCAAGAGTTGATTTTGAGGTATTAAGAAGTTACAGTGAAGGAATTATTGCCTTAAGTGCTTGTCTTGGGGGAGAAGTAGCTAGTAATTTAAGAAAAGGCTTTTATGAAGAAGGAAAAAAAGCTGCTTTAAATCTCAGAGATATCTTTGGAGATAACAATTTCTTCTTAGAACTCCAAGACCATGGAATTCCTGAACAAAATACGGTAAATCAAGGCTTGCTTCGCATGAACGAGGAGACAGGGATACCTCTTGTAGCTACCAATGATGTTCACTATACTCTAGATAGCGATGCTACCTCACATGACATTCTCTTATGCATTCAGACCCAAAAAAAGGTGACAGATGAAAACCGTATGCGTTATGAGGGGGGGCAGTACTTTATTAAATCTCCAAAAGAGATGCAAAGTCTTTTCCCTTACGCTCTGGAGGCTCTTAACAATACCCATAAGATAGCCATGCGCTGTAACGTAGAGATAGAATTCGGAGAGTATAAGCTGCCTAAATTTGATGTACCGGCAAGCTTTACAGCACTTGAATATTTGCAAAAACTTTGCCGGGACGGGCTTAAAGAAAGATATCCCAATCCTTCAAAGGAGTTATTAGAACGTTTAGACTATGAAATCGAAACGATAAGAAGTATGGGGTTTGTTGATTACTTCCTAATTGTTGGAGATTTTATAAAGTACGCCAGAGACAATGATATTATGGTAGGACCCGGAAGGGGCAGCGCTGCCGGCAGTCTTGTATCGTATTCGCTAGGCATTACCAATATTGATCCAATTAAGTATAACCTCCTGTTTGAGCGTTTCTTAAACCCCGAAAGACTTACTATGCCGGATATTGATATTGACTTCTGCTTCGAACGAAGACAGGAAGTCATTGATTATGTAGTGGAAAAGTACGGTAAAGACCGGGTGGTGCAGATAGTAACCTTCGGAACGATGGCTGCAAGAGCGGTTATCCGTGATGTTGGACGTGTTTTGGATTTAGGTTATGCCAGAGTGGACACCGTGGCCAAAATGATACCTACAGAACTTGGAATTACAATAGAAAAGGCTTTAAAGCAGAATGCAGAATTACGAACTCTTTATCATGAGGATGAAGAGATTAAATATTTAATTGATATGTCCATGCGGCTTGAGGGACTTCCCCGTCACACCTCAATGCATGCGGCAGGAGTTGTTATTAGTAAAGCGCCTGTTATGGAATATGTACCGGTGTCAAGGGCTTCTGATGAATCCGTTACAACCCAGTTTACAATGACCATCTTAGAGGAACTTGGGCTTTTAAAAATGGACTTCTTAGGTTTAAGAACACTTACGGTTATCCAAAACGCCGTACGTTTAATCAATCGAAAACGAAATGACAGTGAGATACTTGATATTAATAAAATTGATTATTCTGATAAAGAAGTGTATACACTTATTGCCTCTGGCAAGACAGAAGGAATTTTTCAGTTAGAAAGTGCCGGTATGAAAAGCTTCATGAAGGAACTAAAACCAAGAGGAATGGAGGATATTATCGCGGGTATCTCCCTATATCGTCCGGGTCCCATGGACTTTATTCCAAAGTATGTAAGAGGTAAGAATGAAGCCGGACAGATACAATATGACTGTCCCCAGTTAGAACCCATATTATCGCCTACCTATGGCTGTATCGTATACCAGGAACAGGTTATGCAGATTGTGCGTGATTTGGCAGGTTACAGCTACGGAAGAAGCGATTTGGTACGCCGTGCCATGTCTAAGAAAAAGGCTTCTGTAATGGAAAAGGAACGCCATAACTTTGTATATGGTAATGAAGAGGAAGGCGTTCTAGGTTGTATGAAAAACGGAATTTCTGAAAAGGTAGCCAACCATATTTTTGATGAGATGACGGATTTTGCAAAGTATGCCTTTAATAAGTCCCATGCAGCAGCTTATGCAGTGGTAGCTTATCAAACGGCATATTTAAAATGTTACTATCCCATTGAGTTTATGGCAGCGTTAATGACTTCTGTTATTGATAATCCGGGTAAGGTTGCCGAATATATCTTTACCTGCCGTCAAATGGGAATTAAAATATTACCTCCCGATATCAATGAAGGCTATAGCACCTTCTCTGTTTCAGAGGGTGCAATACGGTATGGATTATCAGCTATTAAAGGTTTGGGAAGACCGGTAATTGATGCTGTAGTAAGAGAAAGAGAACTCAATGGCAGATTCACTAGTCTGAACGATTTTGCAGAGAGGCTCTCTGGTAAAGAAGTAAATAAACGAACGGTTGAAAGTTTTATAAAGTCCGGTGCTTTTGACAGTCTTTCGGGTACCAGAAAACAATTAATGATGGTATATGTACAGATACTAGATGATATAGCACAAAATAAGAAGAAAAACCTGACCGGACAATTAAGTCTTTTTGACTTCGCAGGGGAAAAAGAGGCGGCGGATTATGAAATAAATCTTCCGGATGTAGGTGAATATACCATGGAGCAGAAGTTAAGCTTTGAAAAAGAAGTACTAGGTATCTATGTAAGCGGGCATCCCTTGGAAGCTTATGAAGAACTGATGAAAAAGAACATTACTGCAACAACTCTGGATTTTGCAATGGATGAGGAAACCAACGAGGTAAAGGTAAAGGATGGTGATACAGCAACAGTGGGAGGAATGATTTCCCAAAAAACCATTAAGACGACCAGAAACAATACCATGATGGCGTTTATTACTTTAGAAGACATGGTTGGAGCAGTAGAGATAATCATATTTCCAAGAGATTACGAAAAGTATAAAATCTTTCTGTCCGAGGATAATAAGATACTGGTAAGAGGAAAAATAACGGTAGAAGAAGAAAAGGCTGCAAAGCTGATATGTCAAGAAATTATTCCCTTTGATCATATTCAAAAAGAAGTCTGGATAAAATATCCAGACAAGCAAAGATTTGTAGAAGATGAACAAAACCTATATCAAATTTTAAGTGATTATGACGGAGAAGATAGCGTTTGTATATTTTTGGAATGTGAAAAAGCAATAAAACACCTGCCTAAAAGCAAAAGTATTAAGGCAGATATAGAACTCCTGGATAAGCTAAAGAAAACCTATGGTGAGGCAAATATCAAAGTGGTGGAAAAGAGTATTGAAAAAGCCAGAAAAAAGGATTAAAATAATAAGGATTTAGTTTTCTTGGAGGTGAACGTTATGGCAAAGGAAATCAAGACAATCGGTATACTTACCAGTGGTGGTGATGCACCGGGAATGAATGCTGCAATCAGAGCAGTTGTCAGGACTGCTTTAGCTAACGGTATTGCAGTAAAGGGAATCCGCAGAGGGTATAGCGGATTGCTGGAAGAAGATATTGTTGATATGGACGCCAAAAGTGTTGCAGATATTATCCAAAGAGGCGGTACCATACTTTACACAGCAAGATGTAAGGAGTTCATGACAAAAGAGGGTCAGGACAAGGGTGCTGAGATTTGCAGAAAGCACGGCATTGACGGATTGGTTGTTATTGGAGGAGACGGTTCTTTCCAGGGTGCAGCCAGGCTTGCAGAACGTGGAATCAATACGGTAGCTTTACCAGGTACCATTGATTTGGATATTGCATGCACAGATTATACCATAGGATTTGACACAGCAGTTAATACAGCTATGGAATCCATTGATAAGGTAAGGGATACTTCAACATCTCATGAAAGATGCAGTATTATTGAGGTTATGGGAAGAAATGCAGGCTACATCGCTCTATGGTGTGGTATTGCTAATGGTGCTGAGGACATACTGATTACTGAAAGATATGACCACGATGAACAGCGTATTATCAATAATATCATTGAAAAAAGAAAGGTCGGCAAGAAACATCATATTATCGTAAATGCAGAAGGTATTGGTGATTCTTACGGATTGGCTAAACGAATTGAGGATGCTACCGGCATGGAATCCAGAGCTACTATCATTGGACATATTCAAAGAGGCGGAAGTCCTACTTGTAAAGACAGGGTATACGCGTCCACAATGGGTGCTATCTCTGTTGATTTATTATGCCAGGGAGAAAGTAATCGTGTCGTAGGTTACAGAGATGGAAAATTTGTAAATTATGATATACAAGAAGCTCTTGCAATGACCAAAGATGTGGATCAATACATGTTTGAAATGGCAAGAAAGTTATCTAGATAATGAACATGATTAATATCTCTACAAATACCATTTCTTCAAAACAAGATATTATGTAATAGTACAAGTATCTTTAAAATAAGTCATTCATGCAATGAAGCGAGGAGCCTGACCTTAGTAGCGCTTATGTGTCATAAGTGCCTTAGCTGTGGTCAGGCTTTTTTTACCTTTCAGGGAAAGATATTGTTCGTGATAGGATACTGATTGAAGAAACGAATAAGTTGTTATAGCCAGTAACAACGCCTTTAAGAAAACGGTACGGAAGATACAATTTAACTATCATTCATTAGAAAGAGGTTGACATGAGTAATAAATTTAAGAAATTTTTATCCTACTATAAGCCCTACATGGGACTGTTTCTGACAGATATGTTTTTTGCCTTGCTAGCAGCAGGAGTATCCTTAGTATATCCTCTGATTGTAAGGTATATTACCAGTGATTTACTTGTGAATTATGAGCTTAGTGAAGCCTTTGACACGATTATAAAGCTAGGATTGCTAATGATAGGCCTGGCTATTATTGAATTGGTAAGTAACTTTTACATATCCTATCAGGGACATGTAATGGGGGCAAGAATGGAATATGACATGAGAAATGACATATTCGAGCATTACCAGAAACTATCCTTTAATTTTTATGATAATCAGAAAACCGGCCAGTTAATGACAAGAATAACCAATGATCTTTTTGATATAACTGAATTGAGCCATCACGGTCCGGAAGATATAGTAATATCTATCATAAAATTCGTAGGTGCATTTGTTATCTTAATTAACATAAATCTCCCTATTACCCTGATTGTGTTTGCATTTATACCGATTATGTTTATATTTGCTTACTACATGAAGAACCGTATGAATCGTGCCTTTCGTAAAAACAGGGAGCGAATTGCAGAAATCAATGCTCAGATTGAAGATAATTTATCCGGTATCCGTGTTGTTAAATCCTTTGCCAATGAAAATAAAGAAATGGATAAATTTCATGACGGTAATCTCAAATTCGTAGAAAGTAAACGTAACAGTTATTGGCAAATGGCGACCTTCCATTCCGGACTTGGACTTTTTACCAGTTTAATTAATGTTGCGGTAATCCTTGGCGGAACTATATTTATGCTGAATGACATTATTGTTTTAAGCGACTTGCTAACGTTCTTACTCTATATTAATACGATTATTGAACCAGTGCGTAAATTGATTAACTTTACCGAACAGTTCCAGAATGGTATCACCGGATTTGATCGTTTTATGGAAATTATGGAGATTCAACCGGATATTACCGATAAAAAGGATGCGGTTGCATTAAAAGAGGTAAAGGGTCAAATTGAATTTCAAGATGTATCCTTTAAATATATTGATACAAAGGCGGATGTATTTCGCGATATTAATCTTAAGGTAGAAGCAGGAGATTATTTGGCGCTGGTAGGGTCTTCTGGCGTAGGTAAGACAACTCTGTGCAGTTTAATTCCAAGGTTTTATGAAGTAAACACCGGAAAGATTTTATTAGATGGTATTGATATCCGTGATATCAAATTACGTTCTTTGCGTAAAAACATCGGTATTGTACAACAGGATGTATACCTTTTTGCAGGTACAGTACTTGAAAATATACGCTATGGTAAATTAGAAGCAACGGATGAAGAAATTATTGAAGCTGCAAAGAATGCCAATGCCCATGCGTTTATCATGGAACTGCCTGACGGTTATAACACCTATATCGGACAAAGAGGTGTGAAGTTATCAGGAGGGCAGAAACAGCGTATCAGTATAGCCAGAGTATTCCTTAAAAACCCTCCGATACTTATCTTTGATGAAGCAACCTCAGCACTGGATAATGAAAGTGAAAAGGTGGTTCAGGAATCTCTGGAGAAGTTGGCAAAAAATAGAACTACGTTTGTAATTGCTCATAGACTTTCTACCATTCGTAATGCCAAAAACATCATTGTGTTAACGGAGGAAGGTATTAAAGAACGTGGTAATCATCAGGAACTGCTTGAGAAAGACGGTGTATATGCAAGTCTTTATAAACTAACTCAGAACGGAGAGCCGGGACTAGCATAACCGGTATAGATACAATCAGAAAGCGAGGCATTAATGGAAAGTAAAATTGTATTCTTTGATATTGATGGAACTTTATATGACCCGGTAATAGGTGTACCGGAATCAACAAAAGAAGCCTTGAAACTATTAACCCAGAATGGGCATATGGCTATTATCTGTACCGGCAGGACGAAGGCAATCATACCAGAGAATATTAAAAACCTTGGCTTTTCTGGAATCGTAGCAGGTGCGGGTACCTATGTAGAGTATAAAAGCCACATTATTCACCACAAAGTAGAAGGAGCAGACTTTGCAAAAGATATACTAGCACTTCTAAAAGAAAATGGTATAAAATTCATTGTAGAAGGGCCTGAATATGTGTATTATGATGGCAGCGACCAGAGTAAGGAATATGAAATGGTTAAAAATGAATTGAATCGTATTGGTATTGATATGCGAGCATTAGAATTCGGTGATTACCGGTTAAATAAAATTACCTGTCATATTCCTAAAAGTAATAGCATGGAAGCAATTCTTCCAAAAATAAAAGAAAAATTTCACTTAATATGGCATCAAAGCGGAAAATTCGTTGAGCTGGTTCCTCTTGGTTATACAAAGGCAACCGGTATTGAATATCTGCTATCTTATCTGGACAGGGACAGAAAAGATACATATGCTTTCGGAGACAGTACCAATGATATTGAGATGCTTGAATATGTAAATTATGGAATAGCCATGGGCAATAGTTATCCGGAAGTATTGAAGAAGGCACGTTATAAGACAAAATCTATAATGGAAAATGGAATTTTTTATGGATTAAAGGAGTTTGGACTCATATAGGCAGGGATATACTCTAAGGAATGGCCATTATGTTGGAACCATTCTGTAATAACCATCGTCTAATAGTTGATAGTAAACGAATGCTGCAACTGATTCGATGGGTGAACTTAACGTGCAGGCGGAAGGACAGGAGATGAACCGGAATTACCGCTAAATAGCATATAGGGGGAAGTTATCAATGTACGAGGAAAACCAGGAGGTTTACGACATTGAAACACTAATTCGGAATTATGGTAATGACGTTCTACGGACTGCGTATATGTATGTCAAGGATAGTCATTTGGCAGAAGACATTTTCCAGGATGTGTTCATCAAAGTAAACCAGAAACTAAGTACCTTTCAAGGGAGCAGCAGTATTAAAACATGGATTATACGTATTACTATTAATACTTGTAAAGATTATCTAAAAAGTGCATGGAACCAAAGGGTTTCACCCTTTACGGAACAGCAGGAAAACACTTTGGCAGGAGAGGACGATTTTACAGCTGTAGAACAAAAGCAGGAGAATAGCCTCATTCGGCAAGCAGTTATGAGACTGCCGGATAAATACAAAGATGTTTTATTGTGTGTCTATTTTCACGAAATGTCTATTGGTGAGACTGCAAAGGCCTTGCAGCTTGCAGAGGGCACAGTGAAAAGCCGATTATCCAGAGCAAAAGATAAGCTAAAGCTTAGCCTTGAAGGGAGGATTTAAGGTGGAAAATAAAAATAACAAGAATGACTTTCCAAACGGCAAGGATGACCTGAATATAAAAGACCATCTAAATGCCTCATTTGATATGGAAAAGATATCAGTTTCTGAAGATTTAATTGCCAGAACATTAAAAAAGATTCAGGACAGTGAAGCTGAAGAAATAACAAATACGGAAGTACAAAAGAAAAAAGTAATACCTATGCGTAGGTATGTCAGTGCGGCAGCAGCTGTGTTACTGGTGGTGGTAGTTGGAACAGCACTGGTTAAAGTTGGTACCCTAAACATAGGTAATGGATATAAATCAATGAATGAATCTAGTTCCAATAATGAAGCAAGTATGCCGGAGGAAGGTGTTTCGATATATTCTACAGCAGACTCTTCTGGGGCAGATTTGAGCGCTAAGCAATCGGAGTCAGACATTATAGCAGAGAGTTCTGTTTCGGAGGAGGAAAAGATTACACTTGATAGTATTTCTGCACCGGAAAAGACAGATAAGGGCTATGCCATGAGTGAAGCACTCACGTTTTCACAGCTCTTTCCGGTTGAAAATTACGAAAAAATTAAGAAATTTACCTTAACGAAAGATTCCGGAGAGGATAAGACGCTTACATTAACTGGTGATGCACTGGAAGCTTTCTATACTTTTCTTGACCAGTATGAGTTTACTGAGTACAAATCAAATGAAGAATCAGTAAAGGAGAACATTCAAAATGGTACATCCCAAGAAAAGGATGTACCCATATGGTATAAAGCTGAGATTGTAACCGCAGATGACCAGAAGATAACACTTACCTTTAAAGAAGGTCTTTCAGTCCGTCACGAAGCAGATTCTCTAAAGGCGGATTATTTCTATAATTTGAAGGATTGGGATGGATTTATTAAAAAAGTAGATGAATTATTTAGCTCCTTGGAGTAAAATAAACAGTACGAAAGAAAAGTGTTTATTACATTTAACAGGAGGATAATTGAAAAATGAACCCGGTTTTAATGGCATTATTAGGAGGCTTGTTTACTTGGGGTATGACGGCTGCCGGTGCAGCGATGGTATTCTTTTTTAAAGAAATTAAGCCTAAAACCTTAAATTTGATGCTGGGCTTTGCCTCAGGCGTCATGATAGCGGCATCTTTCTGGTCCCTGTTACTGCCAGCTCTGGAACTCAGTGAGAGTACACCATTGCCTTGGCTGCCCGTAGTCGGCGGCTTTGGACTTGGAGGGCTGTTTTTATACGCAGCAGATCGGTTTTTTCCTCATGTACATCATGTGGAAGATGAGCCTAAGGGTAGAAGTGGTGTGAAAAAAGCAGCTATTAGAAGAAGTATATTATTGGTAACTGCTATAACACTCCATAACATACCGGAAGGGTTGTCCTATGGTGTTGCCTTTGGTACCATAGGTAGTGCCAAAACGGCTACCCTTGCTAGTGCAGTTATACTGGCAATAGGTATCGGACTTCAAAACTTTCCCGAAGGGGCAGCAGTATCCATACCGCTTCGCCGAGACGGGCAATCCAGAATGCGCAGTTTTATGTATGGGCAGGCCTCCGGTATCGTAGAACCTATAGCAGCAGTTATAGGAGCCTGGCTGGCAAGCTCAATCAGCTGGATACTGCCATATGCTCTGGCTTTTGCAGCCGGTGCAATGATTTTTGTAGTTGTTGAGGAATTGATTCCTGAATCCCAGAATGATTCACATCTGTATGGGCACTCTGCGACCCTTGGAACTATGATAGGGTTTATGGTTATGACCTTACTCGATATTGCATTAGGATAGTATTCTATGAATGTCGGGAATAACGGAATACTTTGCAGGAGCAAAATAAAAACAGCACCAATAACTATAAGTTAATGGGGCTGTTTTTTTACTTATTCAGTAGGGTCTTCTGTATCATCAGTGGTTTCAGCAGCTTTCGCTACCTCTTCCTCAACCGATTCCTGATTCGAATCTTCTGAGGTTATGTTGATTGATACATATTCCCTTGTGTCCTTTTTATCAGAATCTGTAGTATCTTCGTCCTCTGCGTCAAAGTCTTCAAATTCATCTTCAAAATCGTCAAAGTCATCAGAAGAGTCCTTATTCACCAGGTTTTTGTACAGATAATAAGCACCACATGCGAGGGTCGCGATAGATACAGTGCCAAATAAAAACTTTCCAAACTTCTTCATTTTAACATACTTCCTTTCGTTTAACAGTATATGCTGTAACTGCTAATTTTTATACATATAAGGGAATAACTTCTAAAAAATATTCTTACTTTCATTATAAGCCATAGTACTTTAAAAATAAAGTAAAACTTATCTTAAGTTTTACCAAAAACTTAATAAACTAATATAAAATATTTGGTGAAAAACTGTCAAATACCAATGGAAACATATTGCTATGAAAATATAGAAATGGTATAATCTATACACCAATGATCAGATAAGATAAGACCATTTGCAGTGAATTAGAAAGGCAGAGAGGAATGAAATATAGAGAAATAAAAAGCGGAATTTTCCTTTCCAGGCCCAATCGTTTTATCGCAAAGGTGGAAGTGGAAGGAACCGTAACGACCTGCCATGTAAAGAATACAGGCCGGTGCAAAGAATTACTAATACCAGGTGTAACTGTGTATGTTGAAAAATCAGATAATCCCGATAGGAAAACTGATTTCTCGTTAATCGGTGTAAGGAAAGGAGAACGTCTGATTAATATGGACTCTCAGGCTCCAAATAAAGCAGTGCATGAATGGCTTTTAAGAGGTGAATTCCTAGAAGATGTTGTGTCTGTTAAACCGGAAAAAACGTATGGAGATTCCAGATTTGACTTTTATATTGAAACCTCTGAAAAAAAGATTTTTATGGAAGTTAAAGGAGTTACACTGGAAGAAAATGATGTTGTCATGTTTCCTGATGCGCCCACAGAAAGAGGTATCAAGCATATCAAAGAGCTATGTCGTAGCGTTAAGGAAGGATATGAGGCATATGTTCTATTTGTAATACAGATGGACAAAGTGAAACTGTTTAAGCCCAATTACCGTACGCATCCGGAGTTCGGTGAAGCTCTTAAAGAAGCGGAAAAACAAGGGGTGAACATACTTGCTATGGATTGTATTATTCATGAAGACAGTATGGAACTTAATAAATCAGTTCCTGTACTACTTTAAGATTGACACAAACTTGCAGGATAAAAAGAACACAGAATTTGATACCAGAAAGGAAAAGAGGAAATACTATGTACGAGATGAAGACGGAATATTACACAGGCATAGCTTTTATTGATGGAGACCATGAAGAATTATTCAATATAGCAAATGAGGCCTATGAAGTATTAAAGGATGAATTTTTACCTGATAAGTTTGATAACATTGTGGCAATCATAACAAGGCTGAAAGATTATGCCAAAAAGCACTTTGCAGATGAGGAAGCCTATATGCAAAGTTTAAAATATAAAAAATTCTTATCTCATAAAATTGAACATGATGACTTTATTCAGAAGCTGGAAGCAATTGATTTTGACCAAATGGATCATAATCAGGCAGAAACACTCTTAGAATTGCTGGAATTCTTAAGCGACTGGCTGGTACATCACATTCTGGAAAAAGATAAGATGATTAAAGGAAATTAAGAAAGCCTAGATAGAGTACAGCGAGTGTATAATTAGGCAACTGCGAAACGGTTATGTTATGTGTCAGAACAGTTAAAATCATCAAAAACAGGTTCTGATGTGGTGGCAAGTCACCTTTATTTCGAGGTTTCGTCTACTTAAACCTCAAAAAGTAGCGTTTTGCAATTGTCTAAAATGTATAATAGGAAAAAGGAGAGGTGTCATTGAATATCGGTTTATTTACTGAAACATATTATCCTGAAATCAACGGTGTAGCTACTTCGGTATATATGCTAAAAAGGGAATTGGAGGAAATCGGACACACGGTTTATGTATTTACCACTACCACGCCCGGAGCACCAGAATATGAGCATAATGTATTCCGAGTGCCAAGTCTGCCCTGTATATTAATCACAGAACGCAGAATTGGTTTGTTTTATCAGCAGAAACTGGCTTCACTCATAAAAAAACTAAATCTTGATATTATCCATACCCACACAGAATTTTCTTTAGGCATTTTTGGGAGAATAATGGCCAAAGAATTAAAGATACCCATGATTCATACGTACCATACCATTTATGAAGATTACACGCATTATGTAACACATTTTAAACCTCTAGATAAAAGAGCCAAAGCTTTTGTGCGGGTTTTTACCAAGATATGCTGCAACACGGTAGAGCAGGTGATAGTTCCAACAGATAAGGTAAAAGAACTACTGCTTCAATATAGTGTATCTAAGGATATATCAGTCATTCCGACGGGAGTTGACTTAAAAAAATTCAACCCGGAACTTTATACCCCAGAAGAAGTATTGCAGGCTAGATACGAATGTGGTATAGGCAAAGAAGATAAGGTTTTACTGTATATAGGCAGAATTTCCAAGGAGAAAAATATCGCAGAAATAATAGAGGCTATGCCAGATTATATGCATACCAGACCGGAGATTCGTTTTCTGATTATAGGAGGCGGGCCGGAGATGGAGCGGTTGAAGAATCGAACAGTAGAAATGGGACTTGCAGACAGGATACTATTTGCAGGACCAAAACCATGGGATAAAATAGGACTGTACTATCAAATTGGGGATGTATTTGTCAGTGCTTCACGCAGTGAGACACAAGGACTAACCTATATAGAAGCTATGGCAGCAGGGCTGCCGGTAGTAGCCAGACAAGATAAATGTCTAGATGATATTTTAATAAATGGGCATAACGGATATGATTTTACGAATAAAGAAGAGCTGATAAAAGGTCTGGATAAGATTTTGCTTTCTACCGATGATATACCTTATAGTGAGAATGCGATTGCTAAAATGCGCAAATTCTCTACCGAAGAATTTGCTCGGAATGTACAGAAAGTTTATGAAGAAGTAATGAGAAGAGGACCAATCTCTGAACAAAGAGCAGCGAATGAAGCCAAAAAAATTCATAATCTTTTTCGAGTATAGCTTTAAAGAAAGTAATAATATGGAATAAACCATATACTCTAAAGCGTTATGGAAAAAACAGTACTTGACAATGAGTGAGAGAATGCTATAATGAAAACTATCAAGAAACCATAATACGTTGATGAGATGAGTAAGGTGTGAAAAGTTACAGAGAGGGATATGAAAGGCTGAGAATGTCCCATCCGGAAACGTCTGAAAACTACCTCTGAGTGGCCCCAATCCGGTCCGGTGATTCCGTTATCGTCCAATGAGCTGGGAATGAGAATTTTATTCCAATTAGGGTGGAACCGCGAGTATATACGCTCGTCCCTTTCGTAATGTTAACAATAAACAGTCCGCATAATATGCAGGATGTTTACAACATTTGCTAACATTACGAAAGGGATGGGCTTTTTTTATATAATTTACTCTTCCTGTGAATGTTCTATTATATAAAAAGAAACTGAGAAGGATACCAGTCATGCATATGGGATGCTATCAATTCTCTAAATCTAGCTATTACAAATTAAGAAAGGAATAAGGTGTATTTTATGAAGATTACACTAAAAGATGGGTCAGTAAAAGAATATTCTGCTGCAATGAGTGTTATTGATATTGCGAAAGATATCAGTGAAGGCTTGGCAAGAATGGCTTGCGCAGGTGAAATAAATGGAGAAGTGGTGGATTTACGAACCGTAGTGACGCAAGACTGCGAATTAAATATAGTAACCTTTAATGATGATGCCGGTAAGGCAGCTTACAGACATACAACTTCCCATGTGCTTGCAGAGGCTGTTAAACGTCTGTATCCTCAGGCAAAACTAGCAATTGGACCTTCCATTGATACTGGGTTTTACTATGATTTTGATGTGGAGCCATTTGACAGAACCGCTTTAGATGCTTTGGAAAAAGAAATGAAGAAAATCATCAAAGAGGGTGCTGAGCTTGAAAAATTCACACTTTCAAGAGCAGAAGCCATTAAGCTGATGGAAGAAAAAGAAGAGCCTTACAAGGTGGAATTAATTCGTGATCTCCCGGAAGATTCTATCATATCCTTCTACAGACAGGGTGAATTCGTAGATTTATGTGCAGGTCCTCATTTAATGAGTACAAAAGGCATTAAAGCTATCAAATTAATTTCGTCCTCCGGCGCTTACTGGAGAGGCAGTGAGAAGAATAAAATGTTAACCAGAGTATATGGTACTGCCTTCACAAAAAATGCAGATTTGGATGAATATCTGGCTCATCTGGAAGATATAAAAAAACGTGACCACAACAAGCTGGGACGTGAAATGGAACTCTTTACAACGGTTGACGTAATTGGTCAGGGGCTTCCACTGTTAATGCCCAATGGCGTAAAGATTATTCAAACATTACAAAGATGGATTGAAGACGAAGAGGAAAGAAGAGGCTATGTTAGAACGAAGACTCCTTTGATGGCAAAAAGTGATCTGTATAAAATATCCGGTCACTGGGATCATTACAAGGAAGGCATGTTTGTACTTGGTGATGAAGAGAAGGATAAAGAAGTATTTGCGCTTCGTCCAATGACTTGTCCATTCCAGTATTATGTATACAAGGCAAGCCAGAAATCCTACCGTGACCTGCCGCTGCGTTATGGCGAAACTTCTACCCTGTTTCGTAATGAGGACTCCGGCGAAATGCACGGTTTAACGCGTGTCCGCCAGTTCACCATTTCCGAAGGGCACTTAATTGTAAGACCGGATCAGATGGATGCTGAATTTAAAGGCTGTCTGGACTTAGCAAGATATTGCTTAAAGACATTAGGTCTTGAAGAAGATGTAACTTACCGTTTGTCAAAATGGGATCCTACGAATAAGGAAAAATATATTGGTACAGAAGAAATTTGGGAAGAAACACAGGGGAGAATCCGTAAGGTATTACAGGAGCTTGATATTCCATTTACAGAAGCAGATGGTGAAGCTGCCTTTTATGGTCCTAAAGTAGATATTCAGGCAAAGAATGTATATGGCAAAGAAGATACTATGATTACTATTCAATGGGATGCTATCATCGCTGAGCAGTTTGATATGTACTATATTG
Source organism: Anaerocolumna cellulosilytica (assembly GCF_014218335.1). Classification (GTDB taxonomy): domain Bacteria; phylum Bacillota; class Clostridia; order Lachnospirales; family Lachnospiraceae; genus Anaerocolumna; species Anaerocolumna cellulosilytica. The sequence continues at coordinate 636,899 of NZ_AP023367.1, forward strand.
ATCAGAATGGTGAAAAGGTTCGCCCATATATCATCCACAGAACAAGTATGGGATGTTATGAAAGAACACTTGCCTGGTTAATTGAAAAATACGCTGGATTATTCCCAACCTGGTTATGTCCGGAACAGGTAAGAGTATTACCTATATCAGAAAAATATCACGACTATGCTAAGAAGGTTGAAGCTGAATTAGCAGCAAACGGAATTCGCTGTTCCGTGGACGAAAGAGCAGAAAAGATAGGTTACAAGATTCGTGAAACAAGACTTAACAGAGTACCTTATATGCTGGTAGTCGGGCAGAAAGAGGAAGAAGAAGGATTGGTATCTGTAAGAAGCCGTTATCTTGGTGATGAAGGACAGAAATCCTTAGAGACTTTCATTGATGAAATCAGCAAAGAAATAAAAACCAAAGAAATTAAAAAGGTAGAAGTGGAACAGTAATCTTTCAAGATAAGTGGAATCTTTTACAAAGGAGCAATTAAGATGTTAAAAGTAATTGCAGAGGATTTTATCAAAGAGGAATATCTTGATGTGGTTGTACCTATGTATGCTGAATTGTTGGCAGCTACAAAGAAAGAGCCTGGATGTGTTGAGTACAATCTATTTGTTGATGAAGAGGACAAAACACATTTCATCTTTATCGAAGAATGGGTTGATCGTCAGGCGTTGGACGCACATTGTGCTTCGGAGCATTTTACCCGACTTGTGCCAATGATAGACCAGTATCAGTACAAAGAAGGTACGGCCTTGCTGATGAAATCTTTTTAAATAAACAGTAGTTGAAAGACAGTCAATAAAAAATGGCTGTCTTTCTTATTTCTAGGAAGTATGACAGGATTCCTTACTCACTCAAAATGAAGAAACACTATAATTAATCTCATCTGTAATAAACCTTGACAATTGATGTTTTTTTATTATATTATGAATTAGTTTTGATAGTTATTTTGTAAGTTAGGTATAACATTTGAAAAGTTATCATTAAAATAAACGAAATGAATGAAATGGTTTGGAGGAATTATTTTGGCTGATTATTCAAAAGAGATAAATAAAAGACGTACCTTTGCAATCATATCCCATCCCGATGCAGGTAAAACAACTCTGACGGAAAAACTATTATTATATGGAGGGGCAATTAATCTTGCAGGTTCGGTTAAGGGGAAAAAGACGGACAGACATGCAGTATCTGACTGGATGGAGATAGAAAAGCAACGTGGTATTTCTGTTACCTCCTCTGTTATGCAATTTAATTATGGAGATTATTGTATCAATATTCTGGATACACCGGGACATCAGGACTTCTCCGAAGACACCTACCGTACGTTAATGGCGGCAGACTCTGCGGTCATGGTTATTGACGCTTCAAAAGGTGTAGAGAACCAGACAAAGAAATTGTTTAAGGTATGTGTCATGAGAAATATACCTATATTCACCTTTATTAATAAGATGGATAGAGAGGCAAGAGATACCTATGAACTTTTGGATGATATCGAGACAGTACTTGGTATCAGAACCTGTCCTATCAACTGGCCAATTGGCTCCGGTAAGAATTTCAAAGGGGTTTATGATAGGGAGACAAAGCACATTACCCGTTTTTATGCGGCTAATAATGGGCAAAAGGAAGTGGATACTGTTGAAGTGGAGTTAGGAGATGAAAGTCTGGATGCCTTAATCGGAAAAGAGCAGCATGGGATACTTTCAGAGGAAATTGAATTACTTGATGGTGCCAGCAGTGAATTTGATTTAGAAGCAGTACGAGGCGGTAAATTAACGCCGGTATTTTTTGGTTCTGCTTTAACTAATTTTGGTGTAGAAACCTTTTTAAAGCATTTTCTTTCTATGACAACGACTCCTTTGCCAAGAAATACAACAGAAGGTGTAATTGACCCTGCTACCAATGAATTTTCAGCCTTTGTATTTAAAATTCAAGCAAATATGAATAAAGCTCATAGGGACAGAATCGCTTTTATGAGAATCTGTTCCGGTAAATTTGAAGCCGGAATGGAAGTGAATCATGTCCAAGGAGGGAAAAAACTAAGGTTGTCTCAGCCTCAGCAGTTAATGGCACAAGAGAGAAAGATAGTGGAAGAGGCCTATGCCGGTGATATTATCGGTGTATTCGACCCAGGTATCTTTTCTATTGGTGATACTCTGTGTTCCACTGATAAAAAATTCTGCTATGAGGGTATACCTACTTTTTCGCCGGAGCATTTTGCTAAGGTAAGACAGGTAGATACAATGAAACGAAAACAGTTTTTAAAAGGTGTGTCTCAGATCGCCCAGGAAGGTGCCATACAAATATTCCAGGAATTTAATACCGGTATGGAAGAAATTATTGTTGGAGTAGTAGGTGTTCTTCAATTCGACGTATTAAAATTCCGTCTGGAATCTGAATACGGTGTAGAAATCCGTTTAGAGCCCTTAGCTTATGAATATATTCGATGGATTGAGAATAAAGGCATTGATATAAGTAAATTAAGTGTTACCTCTGATACTAAAAAGGTTAAGGATTTAAAAGGCAATCCGCTGTTATTGTTTGTACACAACTGGAGTATTCAGACGGTTTTAGATAGGAACAAAGAATTGAAACTATCTGAATTCGGTAAAGAGTAAGGTATACCCTAGAAAGGGAGCCACCTTAAAACTTTTAATAACAATATGCTTTTTAATAATAAAATAAATTAAAAATAAAAACATAAAAATAAATTAAAAATAAAAACATAAGATATTGACATACGAACTTATATGTGCTACAATAATAAAGCTTGTGAATCATGGCTGTTTTATTGTAGCATATGATGATTCAACGATAACAACAAAGCAGAGTGTCCACTCTCACCTTAGCACTGATTTGTGACTTTGGTTAATAATTTCCACTATGTACCGCTTTTGCAGTACATAGAAGTACTTATTGGATAGTTCAATGAGGAATCGAAGAAATTTTATGTGGATGGTCTTTGCTATCCACTTTTTTATGTCATAAATAATGTAAAAATGCAAGAACAAACCTATGGAGGTGCAGTACTATTAGTGATTTAATGATTAATGAGCAGATTAGAGACAAAGAAATACGTTTAATTGGAGAAGAGGGCGAACAGTTAGGAATTATGCTTGTTAAGGATGCTTTAAAGCTTGCAAAAGATGCAAATCTTGACTTGGTTAAAATCGCACCCACAGCTAAACCACCTGTATGCAAAATCATTGACTATGGTAAGTACAGATATGAGTTAGCAAGAAAAGACAAAGAAGCGAAGAAGAAACAAAAAATTACCGAAGTTAAGGAAATTCGTTTATCACCAAATATCGATGACAATGACTTAAATACTAAGGCAAACAATGCAAGAAAGTTTATCACAAAAGGTGATAAGGTAAAAGTTACTCTACGTTTCCGTGGTAGGGAAATGGCTCACATATCTTCCAGTAGACAAATTTTAGATAATTTCTTTGCAAAGCTTGAGGATGTTGCAGTCGTTGAGAAGCCAGCAAAATTAGAAGGCAGAAGTATGATTATGTATTTGACGGAAAAACGTTAATAACACTTTGTAAATATCCGTGACACTGAACGTCTTGTAGGCTAAACCTGGGCTTTTGCCCTGGTTTACAGTGCACTATGGCGGATTTTGCAGGTGTCATAATAATAAAATAAGACAGTGGGACAACCAGTTATACAGTCTTACTGTATCATGATTAAGGAGGAAATATCATGCCTAAGATTAAAACTAACAGATCAGCAGCAAAGCGCTTCAAAAAAACAGGTACAGGCCAGTTAAAAAGAATGAAGGCTTATAAGAGCCACATCTTAACAAAGAAGTCAACTAAGAGAAAGAGAAATCTTAGAAAAGCTACTTTAATTGATGCAACAAAATTAAAGAATATGAAGAAAATTATGCCATATCTATAAGATATTGGTGTTAAGGAGGGAAATAGAACATGGCTAGAATTAAAGGCGGTTTAAACGCTAAAAAAAGACACAAGAAAGTATTAAAGCTGGCTAAAGGTTACAGAGGAGCCAGATCAAAACAATATAGAGTAGCAAAACAATCTGTAATGAGAGCATTAACTTCTTCTTTCGAGGGAAGAAAACAGAGAAAGAGACAGTTCAGACAGTTATGGATTGCCAGAATCAATGCTGCTGCAAGAATGAATGGTCTTTCCTACAGCAAATTAATGTTCGGCTTAAAAGTTGCTGGTGTTGAAATCAACAGAAAAATGTTATCAGACATGGCTATTAATGATCCTGCTGGCTTCACAGCTTTAACAGAAGTTGCAAAATCCAAAATAGCATAATAAGATTTATTTCACATAGATAGGCTTCTTCCTTACTTTTGGGTTTGGAGAAGCCTTTTTGATACTAATAACTTAATATAAAACATAATGAGCCTAAGAAAGCGATAGAACAAAAGTAAATTGCGCAATTGTTATTTTATGTGTCAGACCAATTAAAATTATTAAATTAGGTCACGATTATTGGATAATCACATGTTTTGGTAATTCCGGCTATTCAAATCTCTAAAATTATCGTTTCGCAATTACCAATTATAGAAAAAACAGGGAAGGTGAAGAAATGGCAGGCAAAAAAAATAGTTTGATTCAAGAATTTAAAACGTTTGCTATGAGAGGAAATGTAATCGATTTAGCGGTTGGTGTGATAATTGGTGCAGCTTTTCAAAAAATTGTATCCTCTTTGGTAAACGATTTGATTATGCCTCTTATAGGATTGATCACAGGAGGAAGTAACTTTAACGAACAATTTTTTATATTAAGGCTTCCGGAAGGAGTGGATAAAAGTCAGGTTACGTCTCTTTCCGTGGCAGCCGAATTAAATGTACCTACTTTTAATTATGGGTCTTTTGTAACTACGGTACTTGATTTTTTAATTGTAGCAGTAGTAATATTTTTTATGGTAAAAGGAATCAATAAATTAAACACTGTTAGAAAAAAAGAAGAAGCTCCTGTAGTACCCGTTACTAAGAAATGCCCTTACTGTAAAAGCGAAATTGCAATAGAGGCAACCAGGTGCCCTCATTGTACTTCAGAGCTGGATGTGGCTGAATAAAAGCTAACTTATGCTTTAAAAGTCCAGTTTTAGGAGAAGACAAATATATACTGCAAATTTCAATTTCATCATTTGTATAAACTTTTGCTACTCAATTTCATATATTTATTATAAGTATATTTTTGAGGTTTAATATGATAATTCATGTTGTTCAATCTGATGACACTATTCAGTCAATAGCAGAATATTATGGAATATCTGTAGATAAGCTTATTCAAGATAATGGACTTATCGACCCTGATAATTTAGTAGTTGGTCAATCAATAGTTATAGTAGAACCGGAAACAATTTATACGGTAAAAGAGGGAGATACCCTATTAAATATCGCTAATAGTTATAATATGTCAGTAATTCAATTATTAGCTAATAACCCATATCTTTCAGATAGAGAGTATTTATACCCGGGTGATAGTATTGTTATTAGTTATACCAGAAAAGAATTATTAACTACACATGGAAATACCGTCCCTACTATCAACAAAGCTACTCTAAGGAAAACTTTACCATATCTAACATACATTTCTGTTTTGAATTATACTGCAACAAATTCTGGAGAAATAATATCATACTATGATGATACAGAGATTATACAAATATCAAAAGCTTATGGTGTAGCGCCACTTATGTTGTTAACGACGCTGACTATTCAAGGAGAAGCAAACTTACGAGTGGATTTTGATCTACTTTTAAACGAAGATTTTCAAAACAGACAGATAGAAAATATATTAACTATTTTAAAATCAAAAGGTTATCTGGGCTTAAATCTTTCCTTGCAATACATTAGTTTAACTAATATTCAATTATATGAAAATTATTTTATAAAGGTAACAAACAGGTTGAACAGCGAAGGATATCAGGTATTTGTTACGATTAATCCCAATATCAATTTAGCAAATAATGAAGTAACCTTTCAAAAAGTAGATTATTCTATAATTAATAGATTAGCACAGAATATAATATTCACAAGTTATGAATGGGCGTTTAGTATTAATCCGCCCTCACCGATTACCTCCATTTCTCAAACAGAAGTATTTTTAGAGTATGTACTTAATTATATTCCGCCTGATAAGATAATTATAGGAATAGCAACACTAGGTTATGACTGGGAACTGCCTTATGTAGCGGGTGTTTCTAATGTAAATCTTATCTCGTTTGATAACGTTAATGCTTTTGCTAAAGAATATGATGCAACGATACAATTTGATGATGTGTCTCTAACCCCTTATTTTACGTATACAACAAAAGAGTTTGTAAATCATGTTGTATGGTTTATTCATTCTCGAACCATCAATGCTATATTAGATTTGGTATCAAAATATAATCTAAAAGGGATAAGTATATGGAACATAACTGTTTTTAATCCTCAATTATGGTTACTTGTCAATTCTCAATATGAAATTGAAAAAATAATTTTTTAAGTTTGAACTTCTTCCTTTTTGCAAAAAAATACTCGCTAGACGGCTGTAATTTCTTACAAAAATCTAGAGAGTATAGAAGTTTAATTACTTTTGAAATACCAGTAAACACTAGTTATTAGTGCAGTTGAGGGGACTTGAACCCCTACCCGGAAACCCGGACTAGAACCTGAATCTAGCGCGTATGCCAATTCCGCCACAACTGCAAATACGTAACGTATATATTTTACTATATTTTGTCCAAATGTCAAGAGTTTTTAAAAATATAATTAGGATAAATGGAAAAGGATACTTCATTAGAAAAATATAAGATATTTAGAAATTAGTACTGTCAAGCATTTTTGAGAATGTCCTAATAAATTTTAAACATTAGCACCAGCTGTGGCTGGTGCTTTTATCTATTTAAGCAGGGACTTCATCATTCCAGTGGTGTTCCTGCATTTTAACAAAACGCCAGAATTCTTGCCTTCTCCAAGGATGATGCATCCCTGGTATCTTCCGCTTTATTGTTCTATTCTGCGACAGCGTAAGATCAAAGTTTTTTGATATTTTCTCATGTGACGGAATTGCTTCTAGCGCATAAATACTCTCATCTATACAACAGTATTTATTACCGTCAAATGCTTCTATTACCATTGCCTTTGTCCCCTTATAAAAGTGTACCTGATGCCCGTTCTTATCAAGTGTCTTAAAATACTTATTTTTAAACTTCAAACAGTGTCCATTATCTATCTTTCTTTCTGTAAGAACAGAAAGAACAAGATTTATTTCTTCTAAAACGGGTTGCTTTTCAAAGACAGATTTGATAAGATTGGTCTCTAGAGCAAACTTGGCATTGTATTCTTTTATGTAGGAGTTTAAGAATGCATTTGCTTCGCTAAGTGTGTTTATGCCTGCCAGGCGTAATTCGACTGGTAGGCGAGATTGTAAGGTTTGGAACAATCGTTCCACTCGACCTTTTGCTTGTGGTATACTGCTGGTCTTGATTTCAACACCTAGCTGTTTACAAGCATAAGCGAATTGTGTGTATGTGTCCTCTTCGATAGAAGGGGCGTTTTTTTGTTTATATTCAAAAACTGTACGGTTATCGGTAAAAAATAAATAGGGAATACCATACTCAGTAAGTACTTGATGAAACACATTGTAGTATCCTTTTAAAGTTTCTTGTTCATCAAAGTAAGCACCGACAATAGTACCAGTTGCATCATCGACAGCGATGTGAAGCTGAGTTTTCGTATCACCGAACCACAAGTGGATCGAAGCATCCATTTGAAGCATTTCGCCAAAATAAGCACATCTAGGACGTCTGGAATGTGCATCCTCGATTGCAACGATATTGGATTGCAACTCTGCTAGTATCTTTTTAGATTTAGTTTGTGTTTTCAAATGTTTAAGTTTTAGTTTGGTTTTTCTTTTTTTTGATCGGGTAGCTTTTGGAGAAAGAATATATTCTTTTTCTAAAATAGAGTTCAATGTAGATACAGAAATAGAAATTCCCTCATACTTCTCTAGAAGCTCGATACAATGAGTAAAATTCGTATCGAAGTACTTACTACGATATAAATCTAGGACAGTTTGCTTGGTTTCTTTTGAAAGAGCATGAGCAGGAGTCCGACCTCTGTTTCCATGTATAAAAAAGGATTTACCATCACGTTTATATCCTGCAATCATTCTATTGATATGTCTTTCGGTGCAACCGATCTTCAAGGCAGCATTCTTTTTATTTCCGTTTGTGTCTACTAACTTCTTTATTACTTCATAACGTTTTTCTTCATTCATAGTCAACTTGACCTTTCTCATAATGTCTCCTCATCTGTAAGTCATGAGGATATAGTGTAACATGGATTACTCATTTGGGACATAATCACTTGTGGTTACTTAAGACATTATCAAAAATGGTTCAGAAAATATAAGATATTTAGAAATTAGTACTTGACTTTATCACACAACCATATTAAAATATCCATTGTATTCCTCGATAGCTCAATGGTAGAGCACACGGCTGTTAACCGTGGGGTTGTTGGTTCGAGCCCAACTCGGGGAGCTATTTTTTTGTCCTATGCATATTTTTCAGAGTCTTGGTCATTTGTAATTAATTAGAAAGACCTTCTGCGATTTTCATTGCATACTTTATGAATTGCTTACAATAAAAAACTTGCCTCAAACGTTTTTAAGATGGCTTATCAATAATAAACTAATTATTGATAAGCTTTTATAATATACTTCATTTCTTATAATTCTGTTAGCTGAGATTTTATATAACTATAGGGTACTTCCCTTACCGATATAAATAGGTCTAGTATCACAGCCTACCATGATACGTTCATCTCTAAAGATAACTTCTTTATCTGCAATCACATAATCAAGCTTTACATTGTTCCCGGTTTTACTATCCTTCATAATAATTGAATTTTTTATAGCAGAACCTTTGCCAATGTGTACACCTCGAAACAAGATGCTATTCTCTACCTGACCTTCAATAATACAGCCATCTGATATCAAGCTGTTTGATACGGTGGCTGTGTCTGCATATTTGGCAGGGACAACATCTAATACTTTGGTATAGATGGGAGCATTTTTATAGAATAACTCTTTCCTAACTTTAGGACTAAGCAAATCTATATTGGCTTGATAATAGTCCAAAATGGAATTTATTTTGTTTATATAACCTTTATATTCCCAGGCAGCAATTTTGAATTGATTTAATCTTTTTTGAAATATGTCACGTTCTATATCCTCAAGATTATGGGCAACGGCATCATTAATCATATTAATCAATGTATTTTTTTCCATAATCCACATATTCGTTCCTATAAAACAAGGTTCTTCTACTTTCTGCTTAATCAGAATATCTGACACGAAGCCATCCTTAGAGATTGTGTATACAGTTTCACTTCTTTTTTCATTTCCTGGTTGCTTCTTAAAGTAAATCACTGTAACATCTGCTTTTTTACTAATATGATAGCTTAAAGGGGCTTTCCAGTCTAAATTACAGATCACATCACAATCGGTTATTAAAATATAATCATATTTAGATTTTTTAATGTAGGATAGTATACCATGTAAGGCTTCAATTTTATTTTTATAAATGCCGGAAGCAAGACGACTAAAAGGAGGAAATATAAATAATCCGTCCCTCTTTCGTGATAAATCCCATTCTTTACCGGAACCAAGATGCTCAAGAAGGGATTGATAGTTACTTTTTGCAACAATGCCAACGCTGGTTAACCCTGAATTACGCATGTTAGATAGAGCGAAGTCTACAAGACGATACCTTCCTCCAAAGGGTAAGGCTCCCATAGTCCTGCAATTTGTAATTTCATGCATTTCTTCATCGTGCATATTTGAGAAAATGATACCTGCCGCATTAATATCCATATTATTTTGCCTCCGCTGCCTCAATAATAAAGTTTTCCATACTATACTTAGATTGCTCCATATAATTGTCTTTACTTATAACCACAAGATTCTTGGAAGGAAGGACAGTTTTGTTGGCAGAACTTCCAATAAAGGAATTCTCAGCTATAGCAGTATTTTCATCTATTACGGCATAATGAATGCAAGAGCCTTTTTTAATATGGGATCCAGGGAAAAGAATGGAATTAGTTATAAGGGTATTTTCTTCGACTGTAACCCCATGAAATATTACGCAGTCCTCAAGAGTTCCTTCTATATAACAACCCTCTGATACAATACAGTTCTTAACAGAAGCTGTGGGACTGATATAGTGGGGCGGCAGGATGGGACTTCGCGCATAGATTTTCCAATCTGTATTGGTATACAGTATATTGGAATCTAAGTGAATTAAATCCATATTTGATTCCCATAGGCTCTCAATAGTGCCTACATCTTTCCAATAGCCTTCAAAGGAGTAGGCATAAATGGTTTCTCCCTTTGATAGCATTCTAGGGATAATGTGTTTACCAAAATCATTAGCAGAATTGGTGTCCTCTCCCTCACAACCCAGATACGTGAGTAGTTTGTCAAAGGTGAACACATAGATGCCCATTGAAGCATTTGTACTTTTGGGTTTTTGAGGTTTTTCTTCGAATTCATAAATTTTCCCGTCCTCATCTGTATTTAAAATTCCAAAACGTGAGGCTTCCGATAGTGGCACGTTAATTACGGCAATGGTGCAGTCAGCCTTTTTCTTTTTATGATACTCTAACATTTTAGAATAATCCATTTTATAGATGTGATCACCAGATAATATAAGTAGATAGGTGGGGTTGTACTGGCGTATGAAGGGGATATTCTGCTTAATAGCATTGGCAGTACCTTTGTACCAATCTGAAGTCTCCCGTTTTTGATAAGGGGGCAAAATATGGACCCCTCCATCATTGCGGTCTAAATCCCATGGCTGGCCGTTTCCTATATAATCATTTAATTCCAGGGGCTGATACTGCGTTAATACTCCTACAGTATCGATCCTGGAATTAACGCAATTAGAAAGCGGAAAGTCAATTATTCTATATTTTCCACCGAAAGGAACAGCAGGCTTTGCACGGTCTTTTGTTAAATTACCTAACCGGCTGCCTTCTCCTCCTGCTAATAGCATTGCGATACATTCTTTTTGCATATCATATACTCCTTATGTTTACTTATGCTCATTCCTGTTTGTAAGTCTGCACTTTACTAAATATATGAGTTTAGATATTTTACTCGTTTTGGTTTAACAGGGACTTTATAGTTAGTGGTGTATTAATTTATATGGTTGAAAATGCACATTTAGCACATGATTATATTTGTTTATTTTAAAGTGAAACAGACAACTACTGATTTTTTTGTAAATTTTTATTTGTAAATAGACTACTATTTATAAAATTAATTCACATTTTGTTACTATGGTCCCAAGTTTTAAGGCTTTTTATTACTGTTTTGATTACCAGCAAATTTTACTATTTTTGTTTCTGCTGTCGTGAAAATAAAATCTTTATTCTAGATAGATTTTTTAATGCATGCTGAAATTATGGAAGTAGGTAATAGATTATCTACTATCAAAAACATTTATTATATAAAAATAATTCTTGCAATTTATAAAATTTCCTGATATAATGTAATTCGTTCGTTAGAACAATATGAATAAGCTTTTGCAGTCGTGGCGGAATTGGCATACGCGCAAGACTAAGGATCTTGTGAGCCTAGCTCGTACGGGTTCAAGTCCCGTCGACTGCAGTAAAAGCGTATAGATACAAGGCTGAAAGAGGCACATCTATACGGCATTACGAGGGTTTGGATGAATAATTCAAGACCCTCGTTTTTCGTGTACCCTCATTAGCAATAGCCAATAAAAACCACCTTCCAAGTGAGAGTATTTATATCTAATTCTCACCAAGAAAGTGGTTTTTATTATCCTGGACAAAATATTTGCATTACCTGCTTAGATTTTGGGTTAATTTTCGTTTATCTCAAATTTACTGCTATTTATTTTGCAGTAAATTTGATAGGATCTGAAACTGCAATTGTTTCGAAGGTTTCTGCTTCATAAATATTGAATTGTAATTCAACCTCATCAATACTCTCGATTCCATTCTCCTCTAACTCACTGGACATAATGGTAATCTCATTAATCGATTTCTTCCCATCGTATACATTACAAGAGAAGAAGGGACTCATCATAAAGCCATTGATTGACATATTTTCGCATTCTATTGCTGCATTAGTTCCGGAAGTGTTCTCCATATATAGCAAAATAGCGGTTCCCCAAAAACTATTCTCATCAACTGTCTTACCTACAATTCGTATTCCTCCCTCGTTATAAAGTTCGGTACCGGCATCATTTGTGGTAGTGTCCATATTTGCATATTCTGATGTTTGAATAGTTACAACCTCTGTGTTTAAGATATCATCATATGAAGCACTGTCATACACATGAAAATAAATCTCTATCTGTCCGACAGAATCAATACCCGCAGCCTCTAAAGAGGTGCTTGATAAGTACATTGTTTCGTTTGATTTCTTACCGGCAGCAACCTCTGCTATAAATATATCGGTAATCATATAGTTATTTACGATGATTGCTTTCGTACCTACTGTAACATTCTTATCAGAATTATTTTCAATGAGTAGCTTAATTCCATCTCCCCATATATCGTCTGTTGTGTACTCATCCGCTGTAATAACGATATCATTCTGGTCAACAAGAACCTGCTTCTCAATGGTAACAGCCGCATCACTTGGTGCTTTGGCTTCTTCCGCCACATCATTAGTTGTCTCGTCACCAGAGGATTCGGTTTTTTCAGAAGTAACAATATCCTTTGTTTCACCCGACTCAGAGGAGTCGCATCCCATAGCCATTGTTGCAAATAACACCAGACACAATAAAAAAACCATCCATTTACTTGTCTTTTTCATATTTTTCATCTCTCCTGTAAAAAGTATTTTTTATAATAAGAACAGCAACTACCTCAACTAGAATTTCGACTGCAGTATCCCACAAGTCAAAGGTTCTTTGGCAATAGGTGTAATCTGAAGGAATTCCATAGCGGTTGAGAAAATAAATGCTAAGGAAACTCTTCAATCAACTTGCTGTATTATTACCTATAATTATTCATGTAGAGCCTTCACACTTTCTGTAATGTTATACATACTAATAGTTTGTTTTATTCTTGTAAACCACTTGTCCTTAATGGACTGAAGCCATTTTGTTTCAGTAAACTATTCACATCAATGATGTTTTTGGGTCGTTCGTTAAAAATAATCAGTAAAAGAGCATCTCTTGAGAGTTTGGGATATAATGGCGGCATTTTATATTTTTTAAGTGCTTGCTGGGTTTCCTCAGATGTAAACTCAGCCGCATAACATATTCTCAAAATGATATCCCGCTGTTTTGTATGCTTTTCTCCCGATAAAAGTTTATATCCATATCGTTCTGGAATATCTGCCTTCAAAAATACAATTTGCTGTGTTAAACCCTTTGCTTTAATCAAGCTTTTAACATAGGTACTAAATGCATCTTTTTCATCCAATAAGCTCTCCTTATTATTTTTGCAAAACAAATCAAAGTTTTTAGAATGAGTACTTCTTAAGATAGATTGTAATTCTTGCGTATTTTTTTCACCCATAACAAGCTCCTATCTGATATAATATATTTATCTATTGGCGAAAGGACAATTCCATGGAACTCTCAAAACGTTTATCCATATCATATTATAAAAATATAGCTACCCTGAATGATGAGCATCAAGTATATTTAGTTCAACATCAGGAAACAAAAAAAATATTTATTAAGAAAAAACTGTATGTCTACAATACAAACATTTATCTGCAACTACAAGCAACACCCATAGAGGGAATACCACAAATAATAGAACTATACGAAGATGATTCCTCCCTCACAGTAATTGAAGAGTATATTTCGGGAGAAACATTACAGGACAAAATTGATGCCCGTTCTTTAGTGCAGAGTGACATAACTTACTATATAAAAGAACTTTGTAAAATATTAAGTAGGCTGCATAACTTAAATCCGCCAATTATACATAGAGATATCAAGCCATCCAATATTATAATAGCACCATATAATCGCGTTGTTCTTTTGGATTTCAATGCGGCCAAATATTTTACAGACATAAAATTACCTGATACTGTTTTATTAGGAACCCAAGGCTATGCCGCTCCGGAACAGTATGGTTTTGGTTCTTCAACACAACAAACGGATATTTATGCCATTGGTGTGTTGTTAAGGGAGCTAGCATCTTCATTAGAAATACAGACCCATGGCTTTGATGATTTAATTGTAAAATGTACGCAGATAAATCCGTCAGACCGATTTATGTCCGTTTCAGAGCTGGGAAAAAAACTTCGAACCGAACCAGCGGGCAGCTTTCTTCAAATTGAATTGTGGAAATCTCTTATTCCACCTGGATTCCGTACTCGAGCTCTTTGGCGCATGGCGTTAGGTACTATAGGATATGTACTAATTTTTTTTCTATCATTAACATTAGAAATAGAAAATGTAGCAGGTACTATTCTTTGGGTCGATAGAATCTTCTGTCTGTTGATGTTATTATGCATCGTATTTACCGGTACCAATTACTTAAACATGCAAAGAATAATACCCTTGTGCAAGCATAAAAGCCGTATCATACATTACCTCGGCATAATAATTCTGGACATAATGTTTATTTCTATACTGACGGTTTTTATAATAATTATCGAAGCCTTTTTGTAAAGGGTAAAATAATTATAACACAAAAAAAAAATCATGTTGCCACCATTAAGGTGGCAATTACCAATTTTTTAATTATGAAATTACCAAAATACATGCTTCTTTAAAATATATAGGCGATGCAAAGAAAAAAAGTAAATAAAGTTTTCTACAGGGATTCCAGGTTTATCAGGAATCTCTTATTTTTTTGAATTTATCATGTTGTTTATGTGCAATACATACAAAAATTCAATGATATTATTTGAAAATTATATCATTAGGTTGATTTATCTCTAGTATTTGTTATAATTTTATATAATTACAACTAATATAGCGGTTTATAAGGTGATTATATACAAAAAGTATATTGAGAAAGTATTACAGCTAAAGCAAGAACTGCTATATATTAGGTTAAGCTAAATGAATAAGGTCTGGGAGAGGGAGAAGATGCTTAAATTTGGGAAAAAGAGTGTAGTCTGGAGATGGATGTTTTATTATATGGGGGTAATCCTTCTTTGTGCTATTTGTAATCTGGTGACCTTTTACAAAAGTAAGTCGACAATAGCAGAGAGGCAGCAACAACTAAGTGAGGTGGTTTTAAAGCAGGTTAACGAAAGAATCAATGAAAATATGGTTCAGCTTGAGAATGTGAGAGAGGAGTTACTAAATAATAGTAATTTCAGATCCTTAAACAAGGCAAAATTTAATGACTATTCTTCGTTTATTTATAAACAGTATTTACTTTATTGTGACCTAAATATTTATCGTAAAATGAATAATACATACAGTAATATTATTCTCTACTTTGAGAAGGATGATAAAATTGTGGCATCAAATTCTGTTAATACAGCAGACGGCTATTGGAAAGTATACCATAAGGAACTAGACATTTCCTACGGGCAGTGGAAAAATCTACTGAATAAAACCTACGAAAACTTTTCTTTAAAAAACTTATATATCAGCAAAACAGAGATGCTTGTGTTCGCCAGAACAATTCAACAAAACCAAGCAGACAGACAAAAAGTAAATTTATTTATTACTTATACAAAAGAGGATTTGGAGGATTTGATAGGAGGATATCAGTATAATCAAAATACCTCTATCATTCTTTTGAATGAGATGGACCATTCAGCCATTAAATTTGATGCAGCATCGCTTCTAAATGACAAAGAAGATGAGCAAAAAGTAATAGATGCGATAGCTTTAAATAAAGACGAAGTTTGCCTGAATAATAATGAGACAGTACATATCAATTACCTTAAAAATGACATGTTGGGCCCATTTTACTTATTAACGCCTGACAGCATATATCTTGAAGCAATAAATTATACCAGAATGATATTTGTACTAACATTTCTTGTGACGATAGTCTTTAGTATGATTTTGATATATGTGTTTATAAAAAATAATTATAAGCCCATAAGAGATTTGCTGCAAGCATTAAAAGCAGAAGTGAAAATAGCACCCGGCAGTCTGAATGAGTATGCTGCTGTACAAGAAGGTGTTGTACGAGTAAAGGCAGAATACAGGAATATTAATGGTGCTTTAAGGCGTCAGAGCCGTTTGCTGCAAAAAATCTATTTATCAAGGATTCTATCAGGCGGGGCGGTAGAGTTATCGGATAAAGAATTGAAAGAGATTTATGATATTAGTTTTATTGGAAAAGAATTCGCGGTTATTATTTTCTATATCGAGGAATTTATAAATGATTTTAATCGCGTAGAAGGAGAACTGGACAGACTGGAACATGCACAGTTTATTTTGAACAATGTATTCAGAGAGATTGCAGATAAGGAAGAGATTAAGGTTTATCAGACTAATATGGATTCTCTGTCAGTACTTATTTTGAATCTACCCTCAGACAGTGAAGCAAAGAGTAAGCTTTCTTCTATATTAAAAAGGGAGCGTGAATTTATTACCTGTCATTATAATATGGAGTATACAACAGCTATTAGTAATATCCATGATGAATTTCGTGAACTTCCGGTAGCTTATCAAGAGGCGTTACAAGCACTGGAAGCAAAAAGATTATATGATATGGATGATACGGTTTATTATCAAGATATATTACAACTTACTGGTTCTAGTTATCATTATAACTATGAAGAGGAGCAGGATTTAATACATTATATTCAAAGGAGCAATATTGACAGTGCAAAAAGGCTGTTTCATGAAGTGATAAAGAGTAACGTTAGCAGTAAAAAGTTGATATCATATGATATTATGCGGTGTTTGATGTTTGATCTGTTAGGAACAGCATTAAAAACCTTTGACGGCGAAGAAAAAAGCCAATTATTCATAAAAAAATTGAAACCAGCTAAACGATTGTCAGAATGTAAAAATCTAGAGGAAATGATTAAAGTTTATGATGAAATTCTGGATAGCTGTTGTGAATTCTTTTTAGAGAAAACAGACGATGGCGGAAATGAAAATCTCTGTATGCAAATTCAGGATTATATAAAAGCCAATTATAGTGATTCCAACTTATGTGTTACCTCAATAGCGGACGTATTCTCCCTATCGCCGGTAGCTATGTCTAAGATGTTTCGCGAATTGACCGGTAGTAAACTACTGGTTTACGTCGCTGAGATAAGGATTGGGGCTGCTAAAAGGATAATATTGCAAAATTCGTCCAGTCTGTGTGATATAGCGTCAGAAGTTGGGTTTGGAAGTACAAAAACCTTTACAAGGGTTTTTAAACAAATGGTAGGTTGTACCCCCGGTCAATGGAGAGATAATCTTGAAATGACAGAAATATAGCTAAAAATAGCCTTTTTTGAATAGAAAAGTAGAATAATAATTTTTGTCTTATGAATTATAAAAAGTGTCTCTTTCTTAAATGTGATAGGAAAGGTACAATGACTCATGCAGAAGTGGATCCGACTGCAGTCAATTGTACAATATCAAAAATAGGAGAGAGTGTATGAGAAAAAAGAAATGGTTATCTGGTATTTTGGCTATTACTATGATAGTTTCAACAGTCCTTACAGGATGCCAGGGAAGAAATCAAAAAAATAACAATGCTTCAGTTACTACGGATAAAACCGTTGAAGCAACAGGCTCGCCGGAGGGAGGGGCAGAGGCTGCCTGGACACTGCTGGAACCCTTAACTAGTACAGAAGGTGTTAACAATATGCCCAGAAGCAACTATGTTACATATCCTGTAGAGAATGCAGAAGATATTACACTTACCTTCTGGATGGGGCTGCCAAGTAATGTGTCTAAAAATTCTCCAACTGCTAATGAAACAGAATGGGCAAGACTGTGGCAGGAAATGACCGGGATTAAGGTTGAATTTATCCATCCCACACAGGGAAGTGAACAAGAGGAGTTCGCGGTTTTGGTTGCCAGTAATAGTCTCCCTGATATTATTGAATGGGAATGGACTTCATCTTATACCGGTGGCCCGTCTGCGGCAGAAAAGGACGGAATATTAATTAATCTTGACAAATATATCAGTTCCACTGGCCCTGCTGCAGATGTGTGGCAGTATTTACAAGATAATCCTTCCATCGATAAGCAGGTAAAGAATGACAGCGGAAGTTATTATTGTTTTCCTTTTATCCGTGGGGATAAATATTTACAGTGTACCTCCGGCCTGATTTATCGGAAGGATTTAATGGATAAGGCTGGATATACAAAGACGCCGGAAACGATGGCTGATTGGACAGAAGCACTTACTGCCTTAAAAAATTCCGGGGTTTTAAAGCCTATGGTTATGGAGAATATGAATAACTTAATGGCAGGTACCTTTAATGCCTACAAAATCCGTACCGGTTTTTATGTAGATGACACTACAGGAAAGGTAAAATATGGATTTATGGAAGAAGGCTATAAAGACTGGACCCTTCAGATGAATGACTGGGTAAGAGCAGGTCTTCTTGACCCAGATATTTTGACCTGTGACAGATCCACATTAGAAAGCTATATTATGAATGGAACAGGTGCAGCATGCTATGGTGCAGGTGGTGGTTATATGGGAACCTTTTTAACCACAGCAGCCTCAGATACAGCGACCTATGGGACAGATTTTGATTTAAATGCTGCTAAATATGCAGTACTAAACGCCGGAGAGACTGCTATGTATGGAGGAAGTTCCTATGATTACGGAACAGGCTCAAGAGCACATGCAGCTATTACAGCGGATTGTGAATATCCGGAGCTTGCAGCAGCCTTTTTAAACTTCTGCTATAGTCAGAATGGGCATAATACCATTAATTTTGGTGAAGAAGGAAAATCCTATACTATGGTTGATGGTATTCCAACTTATACGGATGAGGTAATGAAAAATCCGGATGGTTTGTCCATTGCAGTTGCAATGGCAAAATGGGGACGTGGTAACATGTCAGGAGCCTTTGTGCAAGATCCTAATTATATTTTACAGTATTATTCAACACCTCAGCAAAAAGAAGCACTTGCAAGATGGAATGATGAAAGTGACAGTCAAAAAACGTTGATGCCGCCAATTACACTAACGGAGGAAGAGAGTAAGAGAATCACGATATTAAATGGAGAAATAGATACATATGTAGTGGAACAGCGCGCCCGTTTCTTTACGCTAGAGGGAGATGTAACGGCAGAGTGGGATACTTATGTACAGAATTTAAAGAATATGGGTATTGAAGAAATGATTCAAATCTATCAGACCGCTTTGGATAGATACAATACCCGTTAGAAAGCAAGCTTTCTTTTAGAATAATTATTAAGGTGTGTCAAAACACTCATTTAGGTACAGCAGTTTTTTGACACACCTAAGAGGATAGGAGCTTAAAAAACTCCTATTCTACTCAATATGCATCGAGAGTTATTCTTACAATATAAATTTTAAGAAGGCTCTGATATGATAGGAGGCGGAAACGTACATGAATATAACACGACATACTGCTGTTGCAGGCAATGCTTCCAAGGGAGGAAAATCAAAGCTCTGGCGAAAGATAAAGAGAAACAAAGAACTGTATCTAATTATTTTACCTGTGATTATATATTATCTTCTCTTTCACTATAAACCAATGTATGGTATTATAATTGCCTTTCAGGATTTTAGTCCCAGAAGAGGAGTTTCAGGCAGTCCTTTTGTAGGCTTTGATAACTTTATGACTTTTTTTAACAGCATATATTTTGGCAGAGTTTTACGTAACACTTTAACCATTAGTTTATCTACGTTACTATTCGGATTCCCTGCTCCGATTATTCTCGCACTTTTAATCAATGAATTACGAGGAAAGGTTTTTTCACGAACGGTTCAGACAATTACCTATATGCCCCATTTTATTTCAATGGTTGTTATGTGTGCCATGATTCGTGAATTTGTAAAATCGGATGGATTTATTACGGAAATACTGGTGAATCTGTTTTCCTATAGCGGAAAGGATTTGTTAAGCAAGGCAAATGCTTTTACGCCTATTTATGTAATATCCAATATATGGCAGGGTGTGGGCTGGGGCTCCATTGTATATCTTGCTGCTCTAACAGGAATTGACACGCAATTGTATGAGGCGGCAAAAGTGGATGGTGCAGGCCGTTGGAAGCAGACGCTGCATATTACGATACCCTGTCTCATGCCAACAATTATTATTATGTTTATTATGAGAATGGGGCAGGTTATGTCAGTTGGATATGAGAAAATTATTTTGCTTTACAATGAAGGTATTTTTGAAAAAGCAGATGTCATATCCACATATGTCTACCGAATGGGGCTTTTGCAAAGGCAATACTCCTTCTCCACCGCAGTTGGTTTATTTAACTCTATCATTAACTTTGCACTGGTAATCTTGGCAAACAGAATCAGTAAAAAGCTTAATGAGACGAGTTTATGGTAGGGGGGTGCTGGTATGATAAAAAAGACAGCCAAAGTCAGGAATAAAATCAGAAGAAGCAGAGGCGAACAGATTTTTAATGTATTTAATATTTTTCTTTTAAGTATGTTATTATTGGCATGCTTGTATCCGTTCTGGTATGTAATATGTGCGTCCTTTAGTAAGTCCTCTTTATTTATGGCACATTCAGGGATGCTATTTAAACCAGTGGGATTTAGCACAAAAGCATATGAGAAGGTATTTGAAAATAGTATGCTATGGAGAGGGTATGCCAATACGATTTTTTATGTTGTAGCTGGCACTGCAATTAATATCATTATGACAGTGTTAGGAGCGTATTTTTTATCTCGAAAAGATGTACCTGGAAAAAAGGCTGTTATGGTATTTATTATATTTACTATGTATTTTTCAGGCGGCATGATACCGGGCTTTTTAAATATTCAGGATTTAGGCTTATATAATACACGGTGGGCATTGCTTTTACCCCCGGCTATCAGTACCTTTAATTTGATTATTATGAGAACTGCAATGATGTCCATAGATGCAAGTCTTGAAGAATCCGCCAGATTAGATGGTGCAAACCACTTTACCATTCTATTTCGGCTAATGATGCCGTTAACCAGAGCTACAGTGGCAGTATTGGTGTTATACTACGGTGTTGCCCACTGGAATTCATGGTTTCCAGCAATGCTTTATCTGGAGGATAAAGCTAAGGAACCTTTACAGATTGTACTTCGCCAGATTCTTATTATTAACGATATGAGTGATATGTCGGTGGGAGAAGATAAAGAAATGATTTCTGAAACCATTAAGCATGCCACTATTTTAGTATCTACATTGCCCATACTATGTTTATATCCTTTCCTACAGAAGTATTTTACAAAGGGTATGATGGTCGGAGCTTTGAAGGGATAAGGTTAACATTCTTGGCCAAAGGGAAGCTTTGATTTCCATTCATACAAGTATTTATATATAAATGATAGACTATGATATAAAAGACCTGTGAATCACTTTGGTTTACGCTTTTGTCTCATAGTCTTTTTCATAGTCTTTTTTCTGGAACAATTTTATGGAAGCTTGTTAGAACTATACGCTCATATGATTAGCTATACCTTTTTCAATATGTGAAAAACTTCAACTGACACATTGCGCTTAAAGTAATTTTAAGGTAACTGTGATATACTCTTCTTATATAGAATCAATATCATAGGAAGGAAGAGTATTAAGGTTGATGGATAATTAGGAGAGAAAGGATGCCACACACAATGTTTTGTCAACCTATTATTTACTGGTGGCAGTATACCAGCATAGACTGGGGGAACTTGGATATAGCGATGAGAATACTATTAGCAGAAGATGAAAAAGAGCTTTCCAATGCTCTGACGGCTATTTTAAAGCATAATAATTATTCTGTGGATGCAGTTTATGACGGTGCAGATGCACTGGATTACGGACTGTCATCCAACTACGATATTATAATATTAGATATTATGATGCCTAAACTAAGCGGGCTTGAAGTATTAAAAAGATTAAGGGAAAAAGGGATTCAGACACCTATTCTTATGCTTACAGCAAAAGCAGAGATAGAAGACCGTATTAACGGACTTGATTTAGGGGCGGATGATTACTTGAGTAAACCCTTTGCCATGGGAGAGCTTTTGGCAAGAATCCGTGCTATGGGCAGAAGAAAATCCGAATTTACACCTAATGTAATTGCAGTAGGAAATATTTCATTGAATAAAGAAAACTATGAGCTTTCCAATGGGAGAGATTCCTTAAGACTAGGTAATAAAGAATACCAGATGCTTGAGATGCTTATGGTAAATCCCAAGCGTCTTATTTCAACTGAGCAGTTTATGGAGCGTATCTGGGGGTATGATGCTCAGGCAGAGATTAATGTAGTATGGGTTTATATTTCTTATTTACGTAAAAAACTGGACTCCTTGGAAGCGAATGTGAAGATAAAAGCTGTGCGGGGAGTTGGTTATCAATTGGAGATTCATGAGGTGCAAGTGTGAAAACTTATTGTTTTGTGCTGCACGGGGCATATTTAGAGGTTTGAATCAGGTATTCAAACCATTGATTTGTGTGAGATTAAAGGTTGCAGAAGGGAGCTAATAATGATTAAAAAGCTACAAAAGAAATTCATAATGATAACTATGGCTTCCGTGTTTTTCATTATTCTTTTGTTAATCGGTACCATTAATATAATTAACATCTACCAGATGAATCATAGGATTGACGGGGCGCTTAAGATTCTGTCTCAAAATGAAGGAACATTTCCTAAGTATGATAAAGGGAAGCCCCCCAGGGAAAATATGGAGTTTGGATTTCAGTTAAATGAAGAGACTCCCTTTGAAACCAGGTATTTTATTGTAAAGCTTAATTCTGATGGGAGCACTAGAGAGATCGATACCAGTCATATACGGGCTGTTTCTTCGTCCGATGCCAGAGAATATGCGGAAGAAATACTGGAAAGCGGTAAGACAGGTGGGTTTGCAGAGATATATAAATATGCGGTGGTTGCGCAGGATTATGGTTATATGGTTATTTTTATTGATTGTAGAAATTCTATTCAGTCAGTCACTGGCTTTTTGTTTATATCCAGCGTAGTTGCTCTTGGAATTATCTTGCTTATGTTTATTTTGGTTTCCGTATTCTCAAAAAAGGCAATTACGCCGATTATTGAAAGTATGGATAAGCAGAAGCAGTTTATAACAGATGCAGGCCATGAAATAAAGACACCACTTGCCATTATTTCTGCCAACGCAGATGTTTTAGAGCTTACAGGTGGGGAGAGTGAGTGGATTAATAGTATTAGAAATCAGATTACCAGACTGGACAAATTAGTTAAGAATTTATTGATTCTTTCTAAAATGGATGAAGGCAATATGAAGGTATCTTATGTAGAATTTGACATTAGCAGGACCGTGGAAGAAACCGTAGCTTCCTTTAAAGCAGTGGCAGAAACATTGAATAAGACTTTTTTGCTTGATATACAGGAGGGTTTAAAGCTATACGGAGATGAAAGCAGTATACAGCAGCTAGTATCTACTCTTGTTGATAACGCGCTAAAATACTCCGATTCCAATGGAATTATAAAAGTCAGCCTTATAACATACAAGAAAGGGAGTAAACTGGAGGTGTTTAACACAACGGATATGGGAAAAGAGGCACTGTCTAAGGAATATCTTAGTAAGCTCTTTGACCGGTTTTATCGTGCAGATGCTTCCAGGTCAAGGGATACCGGTGGGTATGGAATTGGATTATCCATAGCAAGGTCTATTGTAGAAGCTCACCATGGTAAGATATCTGCACGGCGTGAAGAGGAAACAGGGATTTGTTTTGAGGTGATATTAGGATGATTTTATAGAGGATTGTCGATAGCCACCACTGAGCATTTCGCATAGTGATATGGTTTAGACGTTTAGAATGAATGTAAAAGTGTGTAAGAGAAAACTGTTGAATTGTCAGTATATACTGGCAGTCCTACAGTTTTTTTATATATAAAGACAATATAGTAATTTTTGTTATAAAGGTATAAGAAACATGTAAATTTAAAGTCAAATTTAAAGTTCATTTTAAGTTGGCAGGTTAAAATTGTATCAGATAAAACAAACCAAGGGAAATAATCAGGAGGGATTATAGATGGGTCAATTTCAGGGAACTTTTAAAAGGTATGAAAAGAAATATTTACTAAGTGAAACAAAATACAGACGATTGCGCCAAAGACTACAGGAGAAACTAATCGTAGATGCTTATGGGAAGACAACAATCTGCAATATTTACTTTGATACTCCTAATTATCGTTTAGTCAGAGCTTCGTTAGAAAAACCGGTTTATAAAGAAAAGCTAAGGCTTCGAAGCTATGGTACACCAACCGAAGGAGATACTGTGTTTGTGGAAGTAAAAAAGAAATACAAAGGTGTGGTATATAAAAGAAGAGAAAAACTTGAACTTACTCAAGCAGAGAGTTATTTGTATAAAAGGGAGCCGGCAGTTATAAGAACACAGATTACCGGGGAGATAGACTGGCTCCTTACATTTTATAAGGAATTGGCTCCGGCTATGTATATCTCTTATGAAAGAGTAGCAATGTATGGAATGGATGACTCAGAAGTCAGAGTGACCTTTGACAGCAATATTCTTTGGCGAGAGGAAGAATTATGGTTAGAGTCTGGGGTATATGGAAATCCCTTATTGCCTGAAGGATATAGGTTAATGGAGATAAAAATTCCTTGTGCCATGCCCCTTTGGCTGTCACATATATTGGATGAGCTTGAAATATATCCGGTTTCCTTTTCAAAATATGGGAAAGGATATCAACAAATGGTAATACAGGAAAGACACAAAAGAATAGGAGAGAAAAAATATGCTTAATTCAATTTTAACAGGAAGTTTAACCATAGAGATTTTTTTACTTTGTATGGCTTGCTCAGTCATCTTAGGCGGTATTATAGCCTGGGCTCACAGTAAATGTAATAACAGCAGTAAAGGCTTTGTCTTAACTATAGCACTGCTGCCGGCAATTGTACAAATGGTAATTATACTGGTAAACGGGAACTTAGGAACCGGTGTAGCGGTCATGGGAGCATTTAGTTTAGTTCGCTTCCGTTCAATTCCTGGAAATGCAAAAGAGATAACCAGTATATTTATAGCAATGGCAATCGGTCTTGCTACGGGTACAGGATATCTGGCAGTTGCGGGATTATTTGTAGCAATTATTGTTTTTCTTAATTTTATCTATAACAAATCTAAATTCGGCGAACCTAAGAATATTGAGAAGGATTTAAACATTACTATACCGGAAGGATTGGACTATGCCGAAATATTTGATGATTTATTTGAAAAATACACAACTAAATCTGAATTGGTAATGGTAAAAACAGCTAATATGGGTAGCCTATATAAATTAAATTACCGTATTGGCCTAAAAAAACAGGTGCATGAAAAAGCATTTATTGATGAACTTCGATGCCGGAACGGGAATCTGGAAATAACTCTTGCAAAAGTAGCTTTTGGTATGGATGAGCTATAGTAGAAAGGATTGGATACTATGAGAAAATTAAATTACTTTATAACAGCGTTAACAATAACAGCAATGATAGCTGCCGGCTGTAGTGTTCAGTCTGGTGGTACAAAAAGTACTACAGATATAGTTACAGAAGCAGTGGATACAGAATTGTCAGGTACAAGCTCAGTTGAAAAGAGTACAGAAGAGGTAAGTTCCTTACCTACCTCGTTAAACACCACTTCAGAAGTAGTAATTGATACGGAATTTACAGCAAGAGACTTAGAAGTTGGCTACGAGGAAAGTACAGCGGTTTTTATAGCATTAAAGGATAATGCGACGGAAATAGTCGGTGATGGTGCAACTGTTAGTGATAACAGTATAACCATAAGCAATGAGGGCACATATGTATTAAGTGGTACATTAAGTGACGGTCAGATTATAGTAGATGTTTCAGATACTAAAAAAATACAGCTTGTGTTGGATAACGTGACAATAAATAGTTCTTTATCAGCGCCTCTTTATATTAAAAGTGCGGATAAAGTATTTATAACATTAAAAGAAGGATCTGAGAATATACTTACGGATGGTACGGAGTATGTACAGACCGATGACAACAATGTAGATGGTGTAATATTTAGTAAAGCAGATGTAACTTTTAATGGAAGCGGTACTATAAATATTACTGGGAATTACAAACATGGGATTGTGTCAAAAGATGACATTGTTATAACCGGAGGAACTTATAATATAACTGCTGTAAAGGATGCTATTAATGGGAAAGACGCAGTCAAGATTATGGATGGTATCTTCAACCTAAGTGCAGATACCGGTAATGGTATTCAGTCAAAGAATGGGGATAATACAACAAAAGGGTATGTGTATATTGCCGGGGGTGAGATTAACGTAATAAAATGCCAGGAAGGAATTGAAGGCACTGTCATTATAGTAGAAGACGGAACCATTAATATTATAGCAGCAGATGACGGTATGAACGCTGCAAGCGGCAGCAGTGATGAAGCCACAGAAAAAGGCACTACCACAAACAGAACGAACAGATTGGGACAGGAGGGCAGTAATGCATCGGCTCCTGCCGGTGGTGCACCGGATGGCACAGCACCTGGTAACGGCGGTGGGGCAAGAGAGAATCCTAGTAATTTCTCAGGCGGTTTTGGCGGTGGAATGGATGAAGTAGATACAAATTGTTATATCTTAATTACTGGCGGCACCATAACTATTGATGCCTCAGGAGATGGTATTGACAGTAATGGTAATCTGTATATTACAGGAGGCATCTTATATATTTATGGTCCCACCAGCAACGGAGACGGGGCTTTGGATTATAACGGCACAGCAGATATTAGCGGCGGAACGGTACTGGTAGCAGGAAGTGCAGGAATGGCACAAGGGTTTTCCGATACTTCAACACAATATTCTCTTTTATATAATCTAACCAGTGTCAGTACAGCAGGAACAGAAATTAACTTAACAGATGCTGCCGGAGCAATAGTTGCATCTTATACTCCTGTGAAAGAGTATCAGTCCATTGTGATCAGTACACCGGAGTTAACAAAAGACTCTACTTATACTTTGACCAGTGGTGAGCAAACGGCTGAAATTACCCTTACTTCCGTGGTAACTAGTAATGGACAGCATAGGATGGGAGGCTCTTTAGGAAATAGGACAGCTAGATAAAAGCTAAGGTGTTAATTAATTTGATAAAGTTTTAGAAAAAGGACTGCAGCAGTAGAGGGCGGTCCTCTTTTGTCAGTATATGAGTAACATTCTTCAGAATATGTTGACAATTGTAAGAAACAGAATTATAATAATTAAAATGGTAAATAATAACAAATATTAAGTAGGCAGGGGATGTATGAATAAGGAATATAATTTAGAAAAACAACATATTAAGGGAAAGTTACATGCAATTGAAAGAATTAAAATGCTGTTAGATGAGAACTCTTTTTGTGAGATTGGTTCTGGTATAACCAATTATGGAAGTCATACCGGTAAAGAAGAGAAAAAGCTGCCCTATGATGGTGTAATAACCGGATATGGCACAATATCAGGACGGACAGTGTTTGTATATGCCCAGGATTTTAGTGTGAATGGTGGTACGCTGGGATTAAGACATGGCAAAAAAATAGCTCATATTATAGAACTGGCCATTAAAAAAAGATGTCCGGTTATAGGAATTAATGACTCTGGAGGGGCAAGAATCCAGGAAGGTGTCAACGCACTGGCCGGGTATGGAGATGTTTTTTATTATAATACACTTGCCTCTGGATATATACCGCAGATTTCTATTATTGCAGGTCCCTGTGCCGGAGGGGCCGTTTATTCGCCTGGTATCACTGACTTTATATTTGTGATTGAAAATATCAGCAAGATGTTTGTTACCGGCCCTGAAGTTGTAAAACACATTATGGGTCAAAGCTGTACGGCTGAAGAACTAGGCGGAGCCAGAGTTCATGCAGAAAAATCAGGTGTTGCTCATTTTTATCACCAGACGGAGAAGTCATGCTTTCAGGACGTGAGAAGATTAATAGAATATTTACCCGATTATGAGGAGCATAAAAAAGCCAAAGAAGGAATAATACAAAAATTAAACTTAAACAATATAGACGGTATCATACCAAAAGAATCAAAGAAAGCATATGATGTTCGAAAGATAATCGCAGAATTGGTAGATGATGATAGTTTTTTTGAAATTCAGGAAAATCATGCCCGTAATCTTATAATAGGACTTGCCAAATTGAATCAATTAACAGTTGGGATTGTTGCCAGTCAGCCTGCATTTTTAGGCGGAGCTTTAGACTGTGATTCCAGTGACAAAGGTGCACGTTTTGTAAGGTTCTGTGACGCCAACAATATTCCTTTAATTACCTTGGTAGACGTTCCGGGCTTTTTACCGGGTCTGGTACAAGAGAATGATGGTATTATCAGGCATGGTGCAAAGCTTCTTTATGCCTATGCGGAGGCTACTACTATAAAATTAACGGTAATTTTAAGAAAAGCTTACGGAGGCGCTTATATTGCTATGTGCAGTAAGCATCTTCGGGCAGATATGGTTTATTGTTGGCCGGAAGCAGAAATTGCTGTTATGGGGGCAGAGGGAGCAGTACCGATTATTTATGGCAATCAACTAAAGGGGATGATGGAGGATGAGAAAAAAGTCTTTTTGGAAGAGCAGCTTGTGAACTATAAAAAGCAATATATTAATGCCAATACAGCATTAGAAGAGGGCTTTGTTGACGAATTGCTTCTGCCAGAGGAGACAAGAGATAGATTGTATAGAGATTTGGTAGCTTTAGAAGGCAAAAAGGATTTGATACAGATTCATAAAAAACACGGTAACATACCGCTTTAATAGACAGATGGTTTAGGGTGTGTTTGAACTTTTCATGCCGGAACAAGCAGTTTTCGGACACATCCAGGCAAAGAAGGGGAGAATTATGCTGGTAACTATGATGAAGAGTAAAATACATAAAGCTACGGTAACAGAAGCAAACCTCGGATATATGGGTAGTATAACCATTGATCAGGATTTGATGGATGCTGCTGGAATATTAATTGGAGAAAAAGTACAGATTGTAAATAATTATAACGGAGCCAGATTTGAAACATATACGATTAGCGGAGAACCGGGAAGCGGAATACTTTGCCTGAATGGAGCGGCTGCCAGGCTGGTACAGCCGGGAGATGAAGTAATTATCATTGCTTATGGAATGATGGAAGAGGAGGAAGCAAAAAGCTTTCATGGGAGTGTTGTATTTGTTGACAAAAGTAACCAGATAACGCAAAGGATTGACAGAGAAATACCAGGTGTGCTTGTTTAAATAACAACATTATCTAAAGTAAGGACTAAAAAAACTAGGACAATACTATTGTGTTGACACAATCAATAATAGTAAGAAGGTACGTAGGAATGAATAACTCTTATGTACCTTTTTTAGGTGGTTAATATTACTTAACAATTGCGATTAGATTCAACTTACTTGTACAGCCAGAATAAGTATGATATATTTATTTTAGTAAAGCATTATATTGTGTTGTTCTGTATAGAGGAAAGGTAAGGTTGACTATGGGACTAAATGATACACCGGCAGCCGATCGGATACATATCGGTTTTTTTGGAAAAAGGAATGTGGGAAAATCCAGCATTGTCAATGCAGTTACAGGACAGGAGCTGGCTGTTGTATCGGATATAAAAGGTACTACTACGGATCCTGTTTACAAGGCGATGGAATTGCTTCCTATGGGGCCGGTTATGATAGTAGATACCCCGGGTATCGATGATGTGGGGGAGCTTGGAGAATTACGTGTTAAAAAAACCAAGCAAGTATTAAATAAGACAGATGTGGCAGTTTTAGTTATTGATGGAACCACCGGTAAATCCGAGGAAGATATAGCGTTATTACAACTTTTTAAAGAAAAAGATATAAGTTACATTGTGGTATATAATAAGTCTGATTTGACAGATTTTAGAAATTCTGATGCAGAACAGGAAATCTATGTAAGCGCAAAAAACAAGATAAATATCGAAGCATTAAAAGAAAAGATTGCTTCACTGGCACCAACAGATTCCTCCAAACTAAGAATAGTTGCTGACTTAATAAAACCTTCTGATTTTGTAGTGCTGGTTACACCTATTGATAAAGCTGCACCCAAGGGAAGGCTAATACTACCTCAGCAGCAGACAATTCGCGATATTCTGGAAGCAGATGCGATTGCTATTGTAGTAAAAGAATACGAATTAAGAGAAACGCTAAGTAACTTAGGTAAGAAACCAAGTCTTGTCATTACAGACAGTCAGGTCTTTGCAAAAGTATCAGCGGATACTGAAAGAGACATTCCTTTAACCTCCTTTTCTATACTATTTGCCAGGTATAAGGGATTGCTAAATGCAGCAGTTAAGGGAGTAACAGCTTTAGAGGAATTAGAGGATGGAGACACCCTTCTAATATCTGAAGGCTGCACCCATCACCGTCAGTGTGATGATATCGGCCAAGTAAAGCTACCGAGATGGATAAAGAATTATACAGGAAAGGAACTACATTTTGAATTTACTTCCGGTGGGGAATTTCCCTTGGATTTAAACAAATATAAATTAGTTGTTCACTGCGGTGGCTGTATGCTTCCGGAACGTGAGATTAAGTTTCGGATGAAATGTGCAGAGGATCAAAAGGTTCCTATCACCAATTATGGTACGCTGATTGCCTATATGCAGGGTATTTTAAGGCGGAGTTTAGAACCGTTTCCCCATCTTTTGGCAGAGTTGGAGGACTAAAGTATGAGAATGGAACAAGACAGTCTGGGAGAAATGGAGCTGCCAGACAATATATTATATGGTATTCAAAGTGCAAGGGCAAAAGATAATTTTGCACTAAACTATAAAAGCACTAACTTACATCTAATATATGCCATTGTTAAGGTTAAAAAAGCTGCGGCATTAACTTACGAAAAGCTTGGAATCGGTAAAAAAGAGATCTATCCCTATATTATCAGAGCATGTGATGAAATCTTGTCTGGGATATGGAAGGAGCAGTTTCCCATAGATGCTCTCCAGGGAGGTGCCGGGACCTCTGCAAATATGAATGTCAATGAAGTAATTGCGAATATTGCGTTGCAATTAATGGGTAAAAATACAGGCGAATATGAATTTATCCATCCGTTAGAGGATGTTAACCGGGGGCAGTCCACCAATGATATTTATCCGTCCGCTCTAAGAATTGCGTCCATTGAACTGCTGAGAAATCTAAGTGAGAGCTGTGCTAAGCTTCAACAGTCCTTGCAGGAAAGAGAAAATGAGTTTGAAGATATCAAGAAACTAGGACGAACGGAGCTTATGGATGCAATCCCAATTACTCTTGGGAACGAATTTGGTGCCTATGCACAGGCAATATCCAGGGATCGTTGGAGACTTTATAAGGTGGAAGAAAGATTAAGGCAGATAAATCTAGGAGGGACTGCCGTTGGTAATGCAAGCAATGCAGATAAAAAATACCGGTTTTTGGTTATTGAAAAACTAAGGGAATTAACGGACATGGGGTTGGCGGCAGCAGAATATCCTATGGATATTACGCAGAATAATGACGTATTTGTTGAGGTCTCAGGCTTATTAAAAGCTCTGGCGGTAAATCTTATGAAAATATCCAATGATCTGCGGTTAATGAATTCCGGTCCCCATGGAGGCTTTGGGGAGATAAGACTTGCACCGGTTCAGATGGGAAGTACTATTATGCCGGGAAAAGTAAATCCGGTGATACCGGAAATGGTTATGCAGACGGCCATTAAGGTAATAGCGAATGATTGTGCCATTACAACAGCAGCTGCGCATGGTGAATTTGAACTAAATGCATTTCTGCCATTAATTGCAGAAGCTCTATTAGAGAGCTTAAGTATATTAGAACGGGCGGTTACCTTATTGCGGCTTAAATGTGTGGAAACCTTACAGCCGGATAAGGAAAGGTGTCTTGAACTATTAAGTCAGTCTTATGCCTTTGCAACAGCATACACTTCTAAGTTAGGCTATGACACGGTAAGCCGAATTATTAAGGAAAATAGCGGCAATGTAAATGCCATAAAAAGTGCATTAGACAATTATAGGGTCGATTGATAAATCATAAGAGTTGCTCATTGACATAAGAGCCGGGGGGGATTAGAATATAGGAAATATACATGGGTAATTGGGCAACTATTTATTCAAAGTCAATTTCACATTACGTATAAACGTACATGAATGGAGGTATAAGATGTTTCCGGGGAATAAATACAAAGCGGTAACCTTTAGTTATGATGATGGGGTTACACAAGATAAAAGACTGGTAGATATCTTTCATAAGTATGGTCTAAAGGCTACGTTTAATTTGAATTCCGGGTTGCAAAGCGGAGCCAGTAGTTTTACTAAAAATGATATTGTAATTAGACGTATGAATGTTGAAGGATTAAAAAAGCTGTATCAGGGTCATGAAATAGCGGTTCATACTTTGACACATCCATTTCTTGAAAAGCAGGATGCAGAGACCGTATATAATGAAGTTCTTCAGGATAAGAAAAATCTAGAGCAGATATTTGAGCAGAATATCCAAGGAATGGCTTACCCGTTTGGAACTTATAATGATGAAGTAAAAAAAATCGTTAAAGATTGTGGTATCCGTTATTCTCGAACTGTTGAGACTACGGAGGACTTTTTACCGCAGAAGGATTTGCTGGCATTTAAGAGCACCTGTCACCATAATAACCCGAATCTCATGAAGTTAGCAGAACAATTTGTACATTCAGAGGTGAAAGAAGTACAAATATTCTATATATGGGGACACAGTTATGAATTTGAAGTGGACCAGAATTGGGACGTAATAGAAGAGTTCTGCCGTTTTATTAGCCGCAGGGATGATATTTTCTATGGTACTAATGAAGAAGTACTTCTTTGTAACCATGAATAAATAGGAAGAAAAGCTGTCAGAAGCCCCATAACTATGCTTGCGGGGCTTCTGACAGCTTATTCTAATTATTATGCATTTTTTTATTCATATCTTAAGTAAATTCTGATAGCGTTTTCTTAAGACAACCTTCCCAACGACTATAGGACATACTTTAAATGCCACAGTTATTGAAGTTTATAGCGAAGCTCCAATTCTGTAGTCATATCTTCAAAAGCTATGAAGATTTTATCACTGGGATAGATAATAACCGGCGTGTTTTTAGCAACAGTTCTGGAACCTATGAGGATAGTATCCCTTGTATTGTGGATTAATTCAATGGAATTACCTACCTTTGGGGAAAACCATATCTTTTCCGCATCAGGCAGAGTAGTGTCAATCCCTCTGGATTTTAAAAGCTTAGCCAGACTTAGACCTTTATTCGGATAATCCGTTAAAAGCCATTTGAGGGGAGGAATCTCCATATCCTCTTTCGTGGAGAGAAAATATCCCACTAGTACACCGGTAAAGGCTGGTTTTGGCATGGCTGCTCTTTTTCTGATATAGTGTATAATGCAGAAGGTTATAACTGTAATCACAAGGATTGCAGCACTAATAGAGATTGTAATTGTAATTTTATAGTGGTATTTCCAAATGGGCAGGGTTTTAACTGTAATGGAAGCAGTGGCGGTGTCTCCTGCCGTATCTCTGGCCTGAATTATTATGGTGGTGTCTCCGGTGGCTAAAGGTGTTATGGATAATTGGTTTTGTGTTAATAGAGTTTCCATTCTGGCACCCTGATTTGACACAATAGAGTAGGTGAGCAGGTCATTGTCATCATCCGTAAAAAGCTCGTCCATATTATAGATCCTTGCTGTTTTGGTCTTAGCAAAGGTTTCATCAATATCTTTTACTTTAATAGGCGGATTATTATTCACGTCAAAAGCTATGACCTTCGTCTCCCCAAAGATGGTGTCACCCTTGTAGGAAGTCCGTAGCTCATAACTGCCGGATTTTTCTAGGACAGGTTCAAAGGAATAACCATCAGCTCCCGCAATGGCAGGATATTTAATCTCTTCTCCGGATGATAAGTCTTTTACATAAAAGTCAAGGTTTAAGTTTTGGTACAGCTTTTCATCCGATACCAGAGCTTTTTTTCTAGTATCATAGAACTGGAAGGTAATCTTAGAAGACTTTCCTTTGGTAACCGTATCCGGTATTGTAACCATATCTGAAAAATCATAAACACCTAAAGTAGATAAGCGGATTGTAGACCCCTTATCTGCTTTTATTTTGATGCGAATGGTCTCCATAACGGGCTCATACAGCTTAATGAGCTGATAGGTTCTAGAGGATATAACAGAGTAATCTTTCGAAGAAGTTAATACCTCTTCCGTAGTAATGTTACCCTCTGACAATAACATAATATTTAATTCACTAAGGCTTTCATCCGAAACCTTAATATCCATATACTGTTCAGTTCCGGTGGCAGTCTGATTTTCAACCGGAGTTAGAACAGAGCTGGTATTTTCCGACAAAATGCCGTTGAAAATATCAACAAGCTGATAAGGACTGGTAGCAGTATAGGATATAGCCTTTGTCCGGTCGGAAATATCCTTTAGGTAATCCAGATTCGTATTATAATCACCGGTTAATCCAATCGTATAGATAGGAATTTCGTTCTTTGTTGCAGTTTTAATGCTACTTTCAATATCTTTTCTGGAATCCTTGTCAGTTCGCCCGGATTTACTGCCAGAGAGATCAGTTTCTCCATCGGAAAGCAGAATAATTATGGGGTGGTTTCCGATGGCTTCACTTTTGGTAATTAAGTTCGTAGCGTATTTAAGACCCAGTCCCATATCGGTGTAGCCCGAAAATTCAGTCTTATCAATGGTCTGCTTTAAGTCACTTCGCAGAGCATTGTTTGATACATCCGCCAGAGAAAAATGTGTTGTAATTGTATCATTGTAGGCTACATAGCCAATCCGATTCTGCCCGCCGGTAGACATATCAATCATCATTTTAATAATTTCAATGGAATTACGATTCTTGTCAGTTGTTTTCATAGAGGCACTGACGTCTAATACAAATATAATATCATAATCAGCTTTTTTATCCTCATATTCCTTGGCAAACGTATATGCAGGAATGTGTAAAAGAAGTGTGAATACTAGAAAGATAGACAGGATAAATCTATAATTGTTTGAATGTTTATTCATTTTTTCTCCCCCCAAAAAACAATGCGAACGAAACGCTAAAGTAAATCATGATTAACAAAAAACTACAAAATGTTAATTTCAGTAGAAATATGTAAAAAAACACAAAAACTTTGTGCAAATTGTAGAAAATTGACGTTTAAGGAAAATTATAGTAGATTAAATCAAAATATAGTGCTACAATACGACTTGAAAACGACAAATATCAAAAAAGGAGTGTAAAATTAAATTAATATTAGATAATTATTTAGTCCTATTTCGATATAAAATACCAAAATATAACATCATTATGACATAATTTACTAAAAAATGGTATAGGTAATATGGATTATATAAGAACTTGGGGTATAGGTCTTTAGTCTTATAGATAATGAAAATAAGCTGAGAATTCATAAAAATGTATAAATATACATTACTATACACCTGAATAAGTCATGTTTATCAAATTATTTATGATAAAAACAATGAGGAAAGGAAGAAAAATACATGGAAGTAATAACCCAAACCAATCGAACCATGTTATTCGAGGAAGTAAATCCCGAAAAACCAAATTTGCTGACCCTAATCGGTGACACAAGAGGCATTGACAGTTTAGATGATGCAAAAATTAAAGAAATTAATGAGACACTGCTGGTAAAAAGCTTTGATGAATTTTTAGAAAAGTTCTCTCCGGTAGTTTATTCCTTCTTTAGTGCCGGGAATCAGAAAGTCATGTATTCCCTCAAAAAGCCGGAGCATATAGCACCGGAATACATAACCGAAATACCCATTAACAGACAAAATGATTTTCTTAACATGTTGTTCACCTTGATTGATACAAAGCGAGCACAGGGACAGATTAATGTGGACTTCAAATTCGAAAATATCCTGGATATGATTTCTCCCAAAAAAGTTATGGATGACATCCGCCAGGTACGCCGCGAAGTTCATTATCTGTATGAGCAGTATGAGAGTCTGGAAGAAGGCGATCCAAAGAAATTAGATGTAGCAGATAAACTAAACTACAAATTTGAGGAAGCCAGCAGTAATTATAACAACGTAATGGCCATGCTTCCATTAGCCATTGAAGATATTAAAACCAGACTTTTAATATCCGGAGGCGAGGATAAAGCAAACGAAGAACCTCTTCAAATCGGTGTACTCAGTATGGGTGCTACTGGTGAGCTTAAAATATTAGAAGCTCCCAAGGAAGAAAAAAAGGCATTAATTGCTTTAAATGAAAACAATGCACAAGGATTAATTGAAGCTTTTGAAGAAGATTACGCGGCTGTTAACGAAGAACCCTCTGATTACGTTCAAAGTCTTGTAGTAAGAACGTTCTGCCCTCTGACCGCAGTAGTGGATGAACAGGTAGATGTAGAAAAAGAAGTGAATAATTATAACACATATCTGGAATTTTACAAAACTGCCAAAGACGATTTTGTAAAAACAGTAAAACCTCTTATTGAGAAATTACTGGGTGTAAAAATGTTCTTTGACCAATATGATACAAAGCGCAGAGGCATGACACCTACCATGTTAGTAACCAATACAAAGCTTGATATGATGGTAAAGAGCAGTAACTTACCAAGACTTGAGACTTTCTTAAATTCTGTAAATACCAAGAATAGCTTTGACAATACGGTTTGGTTTGGCATTGTTCCGGATATTGGACTTGAGTCTTCCGGTAAAGTGAAATTAAGAAGAGAACGTTTCAGAGGAAATGATGTGGAGGAGCGTCAGGATACGAATACCATGGAAGCCATGATATCTCTTCTGGATGTTATCAAGGATTATAAAATACAGGTATTTTATAACTTCCAGACCGGAGAAGAGACTACTTTTAATCATATTGCAACCTCTGGTATTGATAAATTTATTGATAAGTCCAGTGTTCTTCAGAAAAAAGATTACAGTGAGTATGTATCCTGCTGTCTGCCTAACTTTACCATTATTCCAAAGGATAAATCCGGCGTTGTCATTGATAACAGAATGCTTGTAAATCAGTACGGCGGAGTTACACTGTCAAAAGAAAGAGAAGATATCTTAAAGCTGTGGATTGAAGGTGTCTATGTAGGGGCTTCTTATGTAGCAGCAGGTATCGTATCCGCTTACCAGTGCCCTGAATATTTAAAAGAGCATTTTAGAAATGCAACCACCAGTTATCCAGGGGTACGTTTTGACATAGAGGCTTCAGACCATGCGTTGAGAGCGGTCACTACAATGGCGCAGGAAATTACAGGCTTTACCAATTCCATTAAAGCCTCCATTAACAACCGTAACTTTGGTTTTATTTTCTCCTCTGAAAATACTCAGTTAGACGGCAGAGATATCAGAAGAATAACGGTCTATAAAGCAAGAAGTATGGCTAATCTTGATGATGCCTTTGATTCTATCTACAAGACAACCGTTACTACATATATCGAGCGTATGCTTCGTTTTAGAAGCAATGACTTTAAACAGGATAATGTTATCCGTTTCTTTAGTAATCATCCAAGCAGCCAGAAGACAGAATGGATGAATGCGAAAAACTATGTAAACTCCATTATTCAGGAGGGTGATGAATTAAACAGCACCATCAATGAAGCAAGCAATGTATGTAACATTCACTTAAATTTCAACGGTAACTTAAAGAATTTAGAAGTGGAAGTAACCAAGGCAACCTCTGCCATCCGTTAAGAGGTATTAACCATTTGATAAGAGAGGGCTGCCACTTCCTGGCAGGTAGCAACGCAGGTGTGGCAGCGCTTTTCTTAGGTATTAAAATACCAATAAATAATTAATTAAAGGAGGAAACAACATGGGTTTTAGGATTAAAATCGAAGGTGGTACTGAATCTATCGAACTGGGTTTACAGAGTCTTACTCAGGTGAAATTCGAGACAGATACCCCAAATGACAGCAATGCAAGATCTACAGATGTTGGAATGGCACTTGCCATAAGCGGCAAAATTCTGACAGCCGTAGATGGAGATGAAGCAGATGCTACCTTAAAACTTGCTAACTGGTCCTTAGTACCAGCTGAAAAAGCAGATTGTTACAGAAAAGTAACAGTAGAAGTAATTGCTGCTGAGCAGGTAGTAAGAGAAATCTACCTAAGCAATGCCTTTGTGGTAGACTACAAGGAATCTTATGGTGACACTGAAGGAGTTGGTACCTTCAAGCTGCTGATAAGACAGAAAAAAGACAAGAACAACCTAGTAGAGTACAAAGGTGGATTCGGTTTACAGTAACAGCATAATAATGTGCGTAAGAAAAATAAGGAGGGAAACGTAAATGGGATTTATAGTTAAAGTTGAAAGCTCATCTGAAACCATTGACTTAAGTCTTGAGTCAATTCAGACCGTAGAATTTTCTACAGACACACCAAAAGATTCTAATGCAAGATCTACAGATTTAGGTTCCACAGTAAAAATTACAGGAAAAATTTTAACCGCTGTGGATGGTGATCCTGCAGACAGCACAGTGAAGCTTTCCCTTTGGTCCATGGTTCCTGTTGAAAAAGCGGATTGCTACCGTAAATTAACAGTAGATGTTATTTCAGCCGGACAGGTTGTTAGACAGATTAATTTGCCAAATGCTTTCGTGGTAGATTATCAGGAAACCTATGGAGATACCGAAGGTGTTGGTACCTTCAGCTTAATCGTTAAGCAGAAGAAAGACAAGTTAGCTAATATTGTATTAAACGGTGGATATCCAGCTGCTTAATCAGCAGTAATAGTGATATTGCATAAAAAATACAACGAATAACGAAGACATACACGGGGCTGCTGCATAAACAACTACTACCTTAAAATAGTTTCAAATAAACAGCAGCAGCC
Organism: Anaerocolumna cellulosilytica; assembly: GCF_014218335.1. Taxonomy (GTDB): domain Bacteria; phylum Bacillota; class Clostridia; order Lachnospirales; family Lachnospiraceae; genus Anaerocolumna; species Anaerocolumna cellulosilytica. The sequence continues at coordinate 675,778 of NZ_AP023367.1, forward strand.
CCTTAATAAGGTAATAGCAGGCACAGGGAATAACCCCTTAAGCAGAAGTGTTGAGGGAAGGTGGGAAATATGGAACGGACAAGAAGTGAGAAACATATCATACGAATTACAAACTTGATATTTTTGCTTGGTACTTCTCTTTTTATCTATGGTATATTTAGACTCCCTTTAGAAAAAGCAGATAAAACCGGCTGGAAGATATGTATATCCGCAGCCTTATTTGTTTATCTATGCCTTTACATAAGGTTTAGTAAGCGCCAGGAGAAAATAGATAAACCCAAAAGGTACAAACACATTAGTTCCTTGGCATTGATGGGTGACGACAGGCAGATATTAAAAGAATGGAACATATATGGAAAAACAGGATTGTTAATCGGAAAGAGTAAGGGAGAGTATCAGGCTGATATTGATTTATCCTTTACGGAAGATGCTCCTTTTATCTCAGCCCAACATGCATTGCTTAACTATTGTAATGGGCATTGGTATGTGGAGGATGCCGGTTCAAAAAATGGACTGGAAGTGCAAAAAGCAAATCAGGCTATTGCTTTTCGTCTTACAGAAAAAAAACCTCTGCGTTTAGAACGGGGAGATATTATTCGAATCAATGAAACGGCATTATTATTAAGATAAGCAGTTATATGAGCAGCTTGTATCATAACGCGAAGCAAGTTGAGAAACCATAGTTTTTTTTGGGGTTTGTATTATCTTTGTTAGCGATTTCTACAACCATAAGTATGGGTCAGACAATATCAGTAAAGTATAAGTTTTTCTAATGGAAGCATCAGCAAACAACGTATATCAAAAAGAAGCATAACCTTCCGTAAAATGGGTTCCGTTACTTCTTAGATAAGAACTTATGGACTAGAAAATAACGAAAATCCTGAGAAATTTAAGGCTTAAGTAAATTATCAGGTTAAGGAAGGTTATGAACTTAGATGTGGAATAAAAAATCAGACATCATTTAAGGATAGAAATGAATTTAACATTAGAATAGATTTTAATTTAACAATAGATGTAAGCCTAAGAAAAAATTGGAAGTCAATTAGGGATGCATAACGTATTCGGAAGTAAAAATACTGGAAGTAACTGGTTAAAAGTAAATAATTGTAATTGCATAATACTAAAAATGGATAGAAAAAGGCTGTTATTAAAGGCCTGTTTATATATAAAAATAAGGGAATAAGGAGTTACATAAGCTATGAGTTTAGTTCGTTGTAAAAATGGGCATTTGTTCAGTGCCAGAAAATACGGAAATATATGTCCTTATTGCAGTATGGAGTCAGAAGGTTCACCAAAAAATGACAAGGTTCTGGTAGATGAATCGGATAAAGTAGCCTCCCTGTTAGATTCTGGAGAAGAAATTGAGCCTGTGACGGGATGGTTGGTGTGCATTGAAGGACCAAGGAGAGGAAAGGATTATAAAATCCGTGCCGGAAAAAACTTTATAGGCCGGGCAGACACCATGCAGATACGAATTATCGGAGATAATGAAATCTCTAGAGTAAACCATGCGGTTATTGTTTATGACAAAAAGAACCGGACAACCCACCTTTTGCCGGGAGACTCTATGGGACTTGCTTATTTAAACGGAGATGCGGTGTTTACACCTATGGAATTAACCTCTTTTTCCGTAGTTGAAATGGGGCAGAGTAAATTTCTTTTTATTCCCCTTTGTGGAGAACATTTTGAATGGGAGAGCAGCAGCCGATGATTTTAGAAATCGTGACAAATCCTAATATCGCCTTGGCAATGTTATTTGCTTTTTTGTTCGTGGTAGCAATATGCAATCTTTCTGCCAGGTGGATGTTAATTAAGGAGAGCTTTAATATACCGGATATTAGTATCGGCAACGGGCAGCTCATGGGGGATAGACAGCGGCAAGAGGATTCTTTTGCCACGGAAATTGAAGATTATGGTCTGTTAGCTGTAGTTGCAGACGGTATCGGAAGCTTTGTAAATGGTAAAGTAGCCAGTAAGATGGCAGTTCAGACTTATCTGCGGGAATTTCGGAATGCAGATACCAGTGATAATACAGGATATTTTTTTAAGCGGACAGCGCAGATGATTAATAGTGATATCAAAGCCTTATATGGGGATGTACCGGCCGGTACTACAGTGGTGTCGGCTATAATACGTCAGAATAAGCTTTACTATGCATGGGCAGGTGATAGTACGATTGCGGTGTTTCGTAAGGGAAGCCTAGTAGCTTTAAACCGGAAGGATATTGCAGCAAATAAACTAGAAGATCTGTTCCGTTTGGGAAAACTCACCAGGGAAGAGGTGCTTTCTGAGCCTTTTCAGGACAGACTTGTAAACTACCTTGGCAATGATGAATTCGAAGGCATATCAGTGAGCGAGGAACCGATTATCCTAAAAAAAGGTGATATGGTGCTGTTATATACCAATGGACTGGAAACATTAAAAAAGATTGAGCTAGAAGGAATCCTGTCTAATTACAAGTCTCCTGCGCAGACAGCAGAGGACTTTATGACGGCAATTGAATATAAAAATGTGCCGGATAAGGATAATGCAACCGTTATTATATTAAAAATCAATCGGGAATACAGATAGATGACAGGAGCCAGCCATGAGGAAAGAAAATTCAACCTTTAAAACCAAATTTATATCAGAAGCAGGAAGCGGGCTTAAAAATACCGATTATTTTGCATTTGTTGAGCTGGATAATTATGCATGTTACTGTATTGCTGATGGAATAGACAGGGATAAAGAGAAGGAAAGTGCGAAGCTTGCAGTGGAGGAAGCAATACGACGATTTTTAGAAAAACCTTCCATAAAAAAAAGCTGTATTAACCGGTGTCTAAAAGCTGCAAATGAAGTACTAAAGTCAGAATCCAGGGAGCTTCGTCTGGAAGCTAGCTTCTTAATGGTAGTAACTAACTATAATACCATGCGGTGGGGAAGTGCCGGTAACACTAGATTGTACCATGTCAGGAATGGTTCCATAAAAAATAAAAGTGCTGATTTATCCCTAAGCAGTACGCTTGCCGAACAGGGAAGGCTGCCTCAGGACAAGATAGAAGAACATGAAGAAAGACATAATCTGTATTGTTATCTGGGGATGCCGGAAAAATTTCTACCTATTTTATCCGATAAAATCAAGTTAGAAGATGGGGATACGATTTACCTTTGCACCAAGGGAATCTGGGAGAATGCAGGAGCACCCGAACTCTTAGATGCTTTGGAGGAGGCAAAGGAACCGGAAGAAGTTTGTGACAGTGTGGAGGAGCTTATCCTTGCAAGGCAGAAGAAAAACCTACCAAGCTATACCCTTTGTACTATCTTTGCGGATAAAGTGTACAAAGATCCGGGGAAACGTAAGAAGCTTATAAAAAAGCTTCTAATAGCAGCTATACCACTACTTATTCTGGCACTTACTTTATCCATTACTTTCTACATACTTCATAAAAAGAACCAAGAAAAAATTACAACCATGCTTTCCTTAAAGGAAACAGGTATTCAGTATATAGAAGAACAGAATTATAAACGTGCATTAGAAAAATTCAAAGAAGGCTTAGAAGCAGTAAAAAAAGTAAAACTTAAGGAGAAAAGTGAACCCTACCTTGAAAAAGAAGAGCTGGAGCAGTATCAAAAATTATCAGAACTTATGGTAGATGCCCAGGAGGCAATGGATAAAAAGGATTATAAACAAGCCATTCATTTTTATGAACTGGCTCTCGTTCAGGTAAAGGAAATCCTTGATTATGGAGCAGAAGAAAAGCAGTATATCAGAGAGCAAAAGGAGCTTGCAGCAGCCTATCTGGAAATCTTAAGTTACATACAAAGCGGTGATAAAATGGCCTCCATAGACAATTATGCAGAGGCAATAGAAGCCTATGAATCGGCATTGTCTTTAGCCAGAGACATCTTCTATACAGAAGGCAAGGACGAAGCTTCCACTAAGTTAGATGAAGTTAAAGCAGAACAGCATCAGCAGCTATTAGATGATTATATTGAAGAAGCGGACGAGTATGCTGACCGGGCAGAAGATGAGGAAGCCGGTGGTTATTATACAATGGCAAAGAAATACTATAAAGAAGCTGCGAACCTTTATAAAAAGGGCAAAGACAAGGAAAAAGCAAAGGAAATGAAAACAAAAATAGAAGAGCTGGAAGAGGAAGAAAGTACCTCAGAAAAAGACCAGTTTGCAGCTAATGCAGATGTAAATATTATGAAAGGTGATCAGGCAGTGGAGGACGGGGATTACGAAAAGGCTCTTTCCTATTACCAGACAGCCATCGATTATTATACTGCGGCAGAAAAGACAGACAGTATCCCTGCTGTTCAAGCCAAGATGGAATTAGCTCAAAGTAAAAATACAGCAACGGCAAAACAGGAAGCTCAAGCAGCGCGTTATATTGAAGAAGCTGCGAATAAGGAAAAGTTAAAAGACTATGCCGCGGCCGCTGTTTTGTATGGACTGGCAAGAGATATTTACAGAGAAGCCGGAATGAGCAGTGATGTAAATTATATGACCAAGCTTATCTCAGAAATGGATAAGAAGGCTGCTAGTGAAACAGAGAACCAGACGGCAGCTGATACTAACTTAGCTGACAATACCAAGACTAGTACCGGAACAAGCAGTACAAATACCAAGGAAGGCAGTACAAAGACAGATACTTCTGCGGAGGACGACTTAGAAAAGGAAGGAACTGAGGAAGAAACTACAGGAAAAGAGCTTACGAAATAAGGAAAGGGTTGCTTGTACGCGACCCAAGGTCGCAGAGGGGAGCTAACTATGAAAGATATGATTATTGAGAAGCTTTCTAAAATACAAAACCTAGAAGAAAGAAAGCTTTTAAAGGATATCCTAAACGGCGTATTTGTTGGAGTGGTAGGCTATAACGAGGAAATGTTTCAAAAGCTTACCAAGGAAATATTCGAAGAAATACGCTTTGATGAGAACCGTTATACCATATATACCTCATTAGCAGAACGTAACGAAGTAGATCCTATACATGAATTTCTTTACCCAATGCTTCCAGAGGATATGCAGGAGACAGAGTATGTAGTAAAAGAAATACAGGAAGTACTCGAAGATAGGCAGGAATACCGTCTGATGAAGCTGTTTTTCCAGTGCGACTACTTGGTATTTAAAGAAATACTAGCAGGGACGGAGCGTTATACGGGTAAAATACGAACGGACAAGGATGAATATACGATAAGTATTTCATTAAAGCAAAATCTGGAGTACAAAGCCTGTATTGAAGAACTCTATGGGAATTTTACTAGAAACGGTGTTGTATGGACCACAATAAACAGTCCTTATGTACATAAATTTGCAGATGTCATGCTAACCGGGTTAGATAAGCCAATTAAAAAAGGTGAGCAGATAAAAGAAGTTACAATCAGCCTCGGAAAATACGACGGCTATAAAAGAGAGAACATGGTTCCTCTTTGGAATATTGAAAAGCTTGTACTCCCAAGTCTTACTTTTCCTGTGCCTGCTATGGATCAGATAAATTTTCAGCATGAAATATCTCTAAGCAAGTCAGGGGAGGAACATGGCTATCTTGTAATATTGGACGAAGAATTTAAAGGCTATGTAAAACGTAATAAAGATTCTATGACAGTATGTGCACCGGTGCCGGATATTACAGATTGGAAGATTTTAAAGGTAACCGCATACAAACAGGCCAATCTCTCCTATGCTGGCTACGAAATTATGTCCAATAAAACAGAGAATAGTTTTTTAAATCGTTATGCCAGACAGCAGACAAGGGTTATTCGAACAAAAGCTGAATTATACCGGATAATCTCTTCCTTTGAAATTGCTAAAAATGTTGAATTTATAGACTTTAAAATACGAAATAGCGGTGATAAACAAGGAGAGACCTACCAAATGGACTCCTTTTTAACAGACGGTATCAGGGAAGAAAATTACAAAAAGACGTTGCTGTTAGAGTTTACGGCAAGGGAAGAGAATTATTTAACCAGGGATATTTTAAGCTTTCTGGTATCTGAAATACAACAGTATTTTCCTGAGTATGTATGCAAAGGTAAACTGCTTATAAAGTCAGATTTGCAGGAAGCGCAAGAAGGCAATGTTAAATTGTAGAAATAAGGAAAGGCAGTAGAATAGGTCAACAGATAAAACAGGTGGAAGGAGGAGAGTGAGCCGATGAACTATATCTGGGATATGTTAATCAAGGCAAAAAAGGCAGGTCTAAGGAAGGAAGACATAACCTTTTTAAGGGCAAAGGTGTATTCTCCCTACATGGAACTTGCATTCGAAGAATTAAATTCAGAATTTCAAGATGAAAAACTGGTGGTAGAGATCAATCCCTACTACCGGTATTATAATATATTTAAAAATTTATTTCCGCCGGATTTTTTAGAGTATGAAGCCCTGCGGAATGTACTTTTTGATTTGCTAATGCACCATCTGGCAGATACCGATGCCTATATGGGCATGAACAAGACGGAGTTTTATAAGCATTTTATACTGGAAGACATTGAAAACGGCTGTTTTGGGCAGAAGTTGAAAGAGAGCCTGACAGAATTCTCTGAAATAGAAAAACAGATGCTTTTAGAACGGATTATCCGTTTATATAAATTAGGTGACAGCTTGCAACTGTTAAAAGAAACCATACATGTAATCTTTCGTAACAGCAGTATCTACATCAATAAGCAGGAAAAGGATGAGATACTGATTTACCTGGGAGAGAGAAAGAATAAAGCGAAGGAGAAAAAGATACAGCTAATACTTGATTTTTTCCTTCCGGTCAAGTACGCTATACGAATTTATTGGGATAAGCATTTCGGAATCATCGACGTGAAAGAAACCATGAAAATTGAAGAAATCCTGCTTTATTAACAATTATGGGAGAAAGCATATGAATACAAGAGTAAATTCACCTGGGCACACTAGGGCAGCCTATAAAAAGAGTGTATTAAAGGATATGACCACCTACAGGTTAAGGGAAATATGTATACAGGAAAAGTTAATTAAAGGAATCGCTAATCCCTTAAACCGCCAGGAGCTAATCAACACCATTCTGCGTTTTCGTGGGGAAGATGAAGCCATGCTTATTGAAAAGCGTGCAGAAGGCGGATTCGATAGGGTGGAAGAGGCCATAAAGAGAAAGCTGGGTACAAGACTTGATGATGGGGAAGCCATACAAAATCCTGCCAGAATGATACTATATAGGAATCTTGCTCTAACCCAGTTTGATGAATATAAAATAAGGCTTCAGGATCAAATGGGATATGGTACAGTACAAAAGATTTATCAGGAGCAAAAAGTTCAGGTGCCAGGATACAATAAGCCCTATAGTGGGAGTGGCTTGGGAAAAGCGAGAGAAAGCGGTCAAAATAAATATAAAAGCCTCATTAATACCAATGTATTACTAGTTGGAGAAAATAACGAGCTGTGCTGCATTATGAATCTAACCTCTGACGGAAGGGAGACAGAAAGTTATTACCTCACCAAGAGTAAGGAGCAGGAGATAAGACATGAAAACATCAAGTTTTATTATCTTTTATTCTTCTCCAAGGAGGAGTCTGAATATCTGTACCAGACGTATTACGAAGAAGTAGATGAACCTGTCATACTGGATTATTATAAAATACCCCTTGCAGATTTAGAAATAAGAGAAATAGAGGAAACAAAAGCCGTGTTGTCCATAGATTTCGGCACATCTAATACAACAGCAGCAGTTTATCTAAATCACGGCTACATTCAAAAACCAGATAGAAATGATTTACTAAATGAAAAAATTAAGTTAGATGATATAAATATAGTTCAGTTTTTAGATGAAACTAAAGAGTCCAGTGTCTGGAAACCAATGGTACCAACTCTAGTCAGTGTTGCGGATTGTACCAATCAAGAAGACATAGTGTATCACTTTGGTTATGAGGCTAGAAAGGATACAAAGGTTAAATATTACGATGAATCCTTTAGTATATTCTATGAAATGAAACGTTGGGTGGAAACCTATAACGGGGACCAGGAAATCATTGATAAAAAGGGAAATACAGCAACTGTAAAACGGCAGGATATGATTCGAAAATACCTCTTATATGTCATTGCCAATGCAGAGCAGCGGTTTAAATGCCACTTTAAAAAGCTTCACTTAACCAGCCCTGTAAAACTAAAAGAGCAGTTTATTAGCATGTTTACAGCTATACTGCCGGAATATGAAATCGAAGGCAACCGCATGTTGGATGAAGGCACAGCGGTTCTTTATAATACCATCACAAGTCTTATTGAGAAAAAGAGTTATTACGAGGGGGAGCGTCTGGCGGCACTCATAATGGACTGCGGAGGCGGAACAACCGACCTTTCCTCCTGTGAATTTACTATACGGAATGAAAAGTCTTCCTATCTGGTGGATATAGAAACAACGTATGAAAACGGAGACACCAACTTTGGAGGAAACAATATTACCTATCGCATTATGCAATATTTAAAGGTAGTATTTGCCGATTATTACGAAGGTAAAAAAGGAGTCCGTATAGAAGATTTTTTAGCACAGGCAGAAATGGATATTTATCGGATGGTAGATACCTATGGAAGAGAAAAAGTCTATGAAAAACTGACAGAGGCTTACAATACGGCGGAAGAAAAAATCCCAACCAAGTTTCGCTACTATGAAAACCGGAGCAGGGAAGAATACTACATGGTAAAAAATAATTTCTACTTCCTGTTTCAGGTAGCAGAGCGTTTGAAAAAGAAATTCTATCAGGGACGAGGAATATTAAGAAATCGGTTTGAAGCAAGTAAAGAGCAGGAAAGCGAAGACTTAATGATAACCTGTATTGATTATTGGACCTTATCCGTACGGGAGGGACAAGGTTTAAAGGTACGCCATGATTTTCCGGAGATTGTATTTAATATAAAAGAAATAGAATTGCTGTTAAGAGCAGATATTTATTGGATAGTGGACAGGTTCCTAAACGAATTCTATCAGACCGGGAGGTTGTCTGACTTTTCCATCATTAAGTTAACCGGACAGTCCTGCCGGATAGATTTATTCCGGGAAGCCATTAAAGAATTCATACCGGGCAAAAGTATTGAATTTAAGCCCTTTGGTAAGAGTGAGGCCAGTATCAGAGATTTAAAGCTGGCATGTGTGAGAGGGGCAGCAAAATACATAACAGATACGACCTCCGGCTTAAGTGAAGTACGTTTAATAAACAGAAGCCCCAGAATACCCTATTCCATCAGCGGTGTCACTCATGAAAATGAGGAAAAGAAATTAATCTATAACCTTGCTAGAGAGCAGACGCATGGTACCTTATCAAGAAACAAAGGAATCACAAGGTTAGAGCTTTTCTTAAGGGATGGGGATGGGAAACTTAAGTTTCACTACCTATATCAGAATGACCCAGATGCCTATGAACCGAAGACTTATGAGGAAATACAGGATAAATACAAGGAATACAGACAATATATCATACAGGATGAAACGGATAATATTAATAATACAGAAGTTAAATTCTTCATCTTTGCCGCAAAGGAGCAATGGGGCTTTTATCTTGTACCAATCACCAGAGAAGGAACACAGCTTTACTTAGGAAAGGATGCCTTTTACGCTTTTGAGAATAACTTGTGGGATGTGAACTTTTTTGACGGAACCAAGTAGCTTAGAATAGGTAATAGCGAAACATATATTCTGTGTGACGGAACTAGTCAAAACCACCAAAAACAGGTTCCGATGCAGTGGCAAGTCACCTTTATTTTGGTGGTTTTACCTATTTCCTATTTCTAGATAAAGAGTTGTAATTACCTAAGTAACTTAGAGAATTAGGTAATTGCGAAACTGTTATTTTATGAGTCGGAATCAGTCAAAATCACCAAAAACAGGTTCCGATGCGGTGGCAAGTCACCTTCATTTTGGTGATTTTGTCTACTTCCAACTTCTAGATGTATCGTTTCGCAATGGTCTAAACTTAGAGAATAAATGAAAGGAGGAAAGACATGTTTGCAGAACAATTTCCTATCTTTGAAAAGGATAAAATACTAAAAGCAGATATGCTTACGGAGTTAAAAGATTATCCGAAAAATATGTTTTGGCTTCAGTATCAGGATTACTCTGACGGAATCTTATGTGGTGCAAGGGTAATTGTGACCGGTAAGGAATTAACCATAACCCCCGGAGTCATAAAATTCAAGGAGAAACTTTTTCATATGGAGGCGGAGGTTAAAGTGCCTTACACAGCCTCCGGTACGGAGCATATCCTAAAGGTTCGTTTTTTAGAAGATGAGATTAAGAATGATTTTATTATATGCCGTACGGAGCTGGTTTTGGAAGAAGGCACCAGGCTTGAGGTGGATGAAGCGGAGTTATGCCGCTTCACTTTAAAAGATGGTGCCTTATTAAGACAGGACTATCAGGATCTGGCAGACTTTGCAACCCTTCATAATACCGTGAATATCATACATGTGAAATACGCAGGAATCAAGGAGGAAACCCTCTCGCCGGAGATTACCGCATATTTTGGAAAGGAGTTATTAGGTTTGAGCCCTGATAACCCCTATGATATCAGCTTCGCCCTCCTTTGTTTGCAGGAAAAGCAAATGGAGCGGGGAGCTATCAAGGCTTATTTGATGGCAAGGCTGAATGTGAGAGAGGATGCGTTAAGTACCAATGAACAGCTTCACAGATATTTGACCCGTATACTGGATGATGTGGTGAATGGAAGAAACGGCAGGAATTATCAGGGTGGGGGAGCGAAGAGGTTGATAGTGGAGTAGACTTAGCAAGTGAATAGAAAGTATAGCATATATATGCAGGTCTACATTTGAACTTAATCGTATTAATTATTTGCCTAAAGGAGGCTACTATGCAATATGGAGACGAAGAAATTATTGAGTTATTAAATCAACATAAGAAATATTCAGTTGGTAATGTGTACTCAGGGATTTGTATTGGCGGCGAAATGTTTCATTTTCATGAGTATTCATTTTTTGAACATAAACTTAAAATTATGTTACCTCTCCGTTTCATCGATACACCAAAAGAAGTAATGAAATTAAAATATGCCAATACAATAATGCCTCAAATAGCTAAAATAAGTATGGATTATACCATGGATATGTCTTTTACTTTAACCACAGAGCCGCTAAGAGAAGATGAGATTGAGCAAAGAATAGATGAACAAATACATATCTTAAAAAGATTGCAACCAGGTTATGAGGTTTATGAAAAAAATATTGAGGACACCGGTTGTATTAAGTTTGGGTGGTTTGATTTCAAAGGCTATGCAATGGATGAAATTCTCTATAATATTACCTTTATAGTAGCTATTAATGGATGTATGATGTATGGCAGATATAATTGTAGTATATATAAGGCACAAAAGTGGAAACCTGTAGTGCTTCAAATGTTGTACTCAATAAATAATGAAGCAAAAACAACAAATAAATATGTAATTGAAAGTCTGATTGATAATTTTTAATAACTCATACTTGTTTTAATATATGTAATTATCTAACAAATTAAATGCCAAGAAAGTAGGGAATAATGTGAAATTGTTTTTCAGACCAATAATAAATCATGATTTTTATATGGAAATACCTGAGAGTTTTGACTTTATGACTGATGATATTGCAAGAATAAAATATCCGTCTGAATTGAGACCTCATGTTATATTTACCAATGAAGATGCTTCTGTAGACTATAAATTTAGTTATGTAAATCAGACATTGGATGAAGGACTTCTTGATGAATTAATAAAACAAACAAAATTGAACTTAAGAAAAATCTACACAGGAATTCAATTTTATGATAAAGACATTTTTCAAGTGGATGGAACAAAGCTTGGGTGGTTTGAATTTATGTCACCCGCAATTGACGGTTCACTGTACAATATTGTATTTTATACTTGGATTAATGGACAATTACTGCAAGGTGGGTTTAATTGTATATATGAAGATTCCGTATCTTGGAGACCGATCGTAATAAATAGTCTAAGAACAATAAGGAAGGAGACGGTGATATAAAGTGAATGATGGATATTTATTTATTAGGGGAATGGAATATCTGAAAGTTACAAATTGTGAATGGAAAAAAGAAGTAAATGATTATGGGTGGGCATCTATAGGCGGATTTGTTATTGAAAACAAGTTAGATGAATGTAAAAGTAAAATATCTTCAAGTGAGTGGATTGCACTTGAAGAAATCGTTCAGGGTGAGAAAACAACAGTTATATCTGGTGTAGTCTATTCTTTCTCGATTAAAGAGGAAATAGGGCTACATGTATTTAAGCTGGAAATAAGAGGAGAAGTTATAAAGCTGGACATAGTTCCTCATACAAAAATATTCCAAAACAATTCTAATGCAATAAGAACAATATTATCAAAAGCGGATAGTAATGTTAAATACCTAATAAATAGTGAATTTGATAAAGCAATAAATCACATGGTTGTTCAATATGAGGAAACAGATTGGAGTTTTATTAAACGAATCGTTTCAGAAGTTGGAGGCTATATTATTCCTGATTATAAGGCAAAAGGATTCCGGTTAAAGATTGGAGTAACTAACCGATCAGTTGCAACAGTAGATATAAAAGAATATGAAATAGTCAACAACTTTCATAGGTATGAAAAAAAGAAGAATAATGGCGTAGGATTAAGCTTTCAAGGTGATGAAACTGAGTTTGTATTTAAATCAAGAGATATCTATGAATTAGGAGATGGGGTTTTATTTAATGGTAAGTCACTATTTGTATATGGAATTCATGGAGAATTTGAAAAACAGGAATTGATGAATACATACACCCTTAAATATCGTAATGGTTTTTTACAAGAAAAAAAGAAAAATTATGCTTTAATTGGAATGTCTTTAAAAGCTACCGTAAAAAGCGTTGTAAATGATACAGTTACGGTAACGTTTGATACGGTAGAAAGTACAGGGGGAAGAGCATATCAGTATGCTACTGTATATTCTACAACAGATGGGGCTGGATGGTTTTGTATGCCGGAGGTAGGAGATTCGGTACGAATCTATTTTCCCTCAGAAAAAGCAGAGCAGTCATATGCTATAAGTTCAGTACATCTTGCAATGGGTGATAAAAATCCTGATACAAAGTTTATAAGGAATGTTCACGGAAAAGAAATCTCATTTTCAGAAAAAGAATTAAAGCTAACGAATAATAAAGGGTTAGATATAATCCTCAATGATGAGGATGGTATCACCATAAATAGTAATAATAGTATTAATATTAATGCATCCGATAAAATAGATATTATTAGCTCAGGGGATAAAATTAACGTAGAAGGAAAGGAAGGAGTAGAATTGAACCAAGGTGCTTCAAAAATTATTGTAAAAGATGATGTCACTTTTGTAGGTGACCAGATTCATATACAGGGATTGGAGTAAGTGGTAATGACAGAACGAGAAAAAGAATTAAAGAAAAATATTGTGGAATATACAGCAGAATATCTTGGTCAACAAAAGAAAGAGATTGAGAAAGTTTTTGAAATACATACAGAAGAGATATTTCGTGAGCTAATGAAAACATTTCATGAGTTGTTCCAAAAGGCAATACAGTTTCAGGAGATGAATGAAAAGGGGGAAATTAATTATATTACAATTAGCTTCCTTAACTTTGGATTTTTACAAAATACCATTGAACTTAAGCTTAGTCTTTTTGATAATACTTTTTATATGGATGCAAAAGAAGTTACCGTATATTTTAAATGCAATTACTTTGATAAAATTATAAGGAATGATATGGATAACTTTAAAAGCTATATAGAACGAAGAATGATTCAAGTAAAGTATCATGAACTATATAGTTATAAAAAAATATGTATGATGAAGTATAAATCAGTCATGGAAAATGCTATGTCTGCTTACGTTAATTATGTTGTACGCCTTAAATCCTTTGAAAAGTTAGTGAAGACAAAAAGTTTTAAAATAATTTTTAATGAATACATGTGCCAAGGAACGGTGTTATTTGAAAGTGATGAGGAATTGATTAGATGAGATACTTTTTAATTAAAACAGATAGAAGAGTGAGTGATGCACCAAATATCATTAACTGGGTAAGTAAGATTAATCCTGCTTATCTGAAAGTCGGTTCTTATTATAAAATAGATAATCGAACTGTTTTAGAAATTGAAAGTAACAAGAATACTGTTTTTACAGAGATAATAACCTTTCCTTTTCTTCTGATATCAAAAAAAATAAAAGAAATTATAGCAAAGTATGAACCTACATTAAAATACAAGGAAATAATCTTACTTGATTCAGATAATAATTTAATGCAAGTATATTACATGCCAATACTTGAAGAAATAGACTGTTTGACAGAAGGCACTGTGTTTAATCTTGACCATAGTGTGATTGAGCATGGTGTTATTCAAAGAAATAAAGTAGGTGAATGTAGTATTTTTTCTTTAGCAGAAGTGAAAAACAGATATATCGCGGTACGCTTAGATGTGCTGGAAAGTATACTACGGAGAGATGCGATTGTCACTGTAAAGGAATTAGAAGTTAGATAAGGAGAGGTAAGATGTCAGAAATAATTACAGAGGGTAGCAATGAAGAATTGAGCGAAGATGAAAAAAAATTATTACTTGAAGAGGTGCAAAAAAGCAGAGATCTTGGAGATGAAGAAGCACCAAGCAATCTTATGGTAAGAGGAGCGTTATTAAGATGTAGTTGTGGAACCCATCCAAGACGATTGAATTTACCAAAAAGCTACGGCGTATATGCAACAGATACACAACATCCAAAAGTTCATGAATTAAACAATTTGGTGGGGGATGATAAAAACATTGCGTATTTTGGGGTTTGCAAAAGTAACAATCCACCTCAAAGCGACACAATTACACTGGAACCTTATGTAACTCCAGAGGGTAAAAAAACCTCAGATTCGAATGCAGAAGGGAAAAAATGTGAGCCAATTATTCTTGGAAACTGGCTTGACAGCAAGGAAAATGATCTTATCTATGATGAAGATAATGATAAGAAAGTTCCTTGTTTAACGGTTAACGCATTTACAGTATGCAAGTATGGAGGAGTCATTGTTCCTTTAACATCAGGACAGGAATATAATGGAGATTAGGAGGGAAAGTCGTTGAATTCAATATCTTTTGATGATATTATTATAAAAGGAATAGCTGATATACAGCAAGTCTTAAATATAACGATAACAGAAAAGCCAAATGAGCATGCAAGAGCGTGTATTGAAGCCATCTTGGACACTGATTCGCCAAGTATATTCGACAAACGTGGTCTGTGCAATATAGAAATTGTTGAAAAAAAGACAAGTGCTATACTATTTAGCGGATATTCGGAAACTATAAAGTACATAGTGAACAACGGATTACATAAAGCACAAATACATCTAATATCATATAGTGCCAGGTTTGACTGTAAGTTATCCAGCCGTTCCTTTCAGGACGTCAGCGATTCTCTTCAGAAAATAGCGTCTTTCGTAGCGGGTGAATATGCAGGAGCTTCCGTTGTATTTCGAGAACAGGGAAGCAAAGCAATTGGATACCCCATTTTTCAATATGACGAAACAGATTGGGAGTTTTTAAAAAGAATAGCCAGTAGGTGTCATCAGGTATTAATTGCGGATTCAAGTTTAAGTAATCCATCTGTTTATATTGGTGCAGATACAGGAAGTGCTTATGATTTGCAATGTGCCGCTTATGAATACAGTGTTGCTGATGCATTTTATAAAATGGGAAGAGTGAGCAGCAACTATTCACAAGAACAATTTAAATGCCACAAAATACGATATTATAAAAATCTACCCCTAGGAAAACTTGTCAGAATAAAAGAAGGAACTTACTATATCATAGAAAAGCATGCATCTATGAACCATAGTGAGGTAGTATTTGAATATACACTGGGTTCAAAATCAATGCTGTCAACGGACGTTATTTATAACCAAAACCTATGTGGTCTGCAATTACAGGGTACGGTCACAGCGGTAATGGAAGACAAAGTAAAAGTTAAGCTTGCTATTGACAAAAAGGAATCCGGAGCCTACGCGTTCGATTGGTATCCAGAGGTGTCCAATATTATGTATTGTATGCCTGAGACAGGGGAACGGGTAAATTTGTACTTATATGATGGTAAGGGTGGCGGTGCGGCTGTAGTAAATTGTTTAAGAAGTAATGGCAGTACATGTGCCAATACGTCAAATCCTGCCCACAAGATATTTGAGTATAAAAATAAAAGTTATAAGATACTTCCGGAGGATATGACTTTTGAAATAGCGGATGGTGATGGAAGCCAGCAGTTATTAGCGTTAAAGGATATGGAAGGAATTGTAGAAGATATTCTGAAGACAAGTAAGCTATCTGCGAAAAAGAAAATTAATTTAAATACACCAAATGGAAAAATTAACATACAAGCCCCTAGCCAAATTGAAATAAGGCAATCGGATTCGACGGGAGCTACGCTTTCTATTAATCAGACGATTGAGTGCGATGGAAAAACTGTGGATGTACAGGCTTCTTTAAGAATAGAATATCCGGCGTTTGATGATGCACCTGTAGCAGTTAAGAAACATTGGGGTAAATTATTGTTAAAAGTACTGGCGGCTGTAGTGATTGTGGCGGCTGTGGCATTGGTGGCAGCTGGAATAGCCGCACTTACTGTAGCGACGGGAGGAATGGCAGCTGCTGTGATAGGAGCCGCTGCCATAAAAGCAGCGGCATTTGTGGTAAGCACAGCTTTAATCGGAGGAGCAGTTTCTGCAGGTATTAGTATAGGAGTACAGTGGAGTAGTGATAAAAAAAATGGAATAAAGAGAGGATTCTTAGATTACCTGTATCTTGGTGTTGATAAGTTTTGTACTGGTGCTATAATAAGTGCTCCTATGGGATTGCCATCATCATTAATCTTTAAGCTTGTAATGACTGCGGCAAGCAGTTTCGGTTATCAGAAGATTGATAATATACTGGATACAAATTTTGGTAGGGACTATTATGACGAAGACTCTAGTACGACTTTAAATATTGCGTTTGATGTTTTTTTTGCTGGATTAGGGGAAGGAATTACATCGGCACTTAAAACGCTATTTGGTAAGGGATTAAAAACATTATCAAATTTGAAATTATCTAAAGCAGATACAAAAGCATTAACCAAGTTATGGAATGCCATTCCATTTGTTAAAAAACTATCAACCAGTGGGGCGGATGTAAACGTAAACAAACATTATATCCGCGAGGTACTTACTAAGATATTGCCTCAAAAATTGGATGATTCTAAAATAATTTGGTATTTAATATTAGGTGGAAGAGAGGCAACAGAGACAACATCAGCTAAATCGGGTGCCGATTTACCTACTGCAGTATTCACTGATAGTGATGTAAATCCTATTTTTGGTAAGCCAATAGGATGGTTAGAAGATTTGTTTAGAGGTGAATCAGAGTACGATGCATCTTATACCAATTATTCAGTCCTAATTAAAGATGATAAAGACATAAAATGGATTGATATAGATGAGGATGGTAATTTAGTGTTTGAATAAATAGTAATAAGAGTAAATGGTATGTACTACAGGAAAGATGATCAATTATCTGTATTGGTGTTTTCTTTGTGAACTTGATAAAAACGGCAATCATTGCATTAGTAGTTGTGAATGTATTAATCATATTGTGGTATTACCAGCCAGTTACTAAAGGGTAAAGTTATTTAAAAGGGATGGAAATCTGTTTAGATAAGCAATTTATAATGCTATAGTTTATCCCTACATGTTCTTAAAATTATTGATGAGGAAAGAGAGAGCGTGCATATGAGAGCAATTCTGCAAGAAAGGTTTCATAAAAGGAGACAAAGAAATTATAGTTTGAACACGTAAAGTTAATAGAAGGACTTGCAAGTAAATAGTTTTAAATTCTATTGTTTAGCAGTTTATTTTAAGAATCATAAAAAGAAAGGATGATAAAGTGAAGCTTACGACAGTCAACCCCAAAAATGTTAAAGAAGAAGTCCAATTATTAGGCAATGAGAGACCAATGACTAAAGCTGAACATGACATCTTAAAAGAGAGCATGGATTTAAAAAAAAAGAAAAAAGTAATAATAATAGTATGGATTCTATTTATTATTGTAGTATTTATTTTAAGTATAGGGGTTTACTTTATGGATTCAATCAAAAGTGCAATTATATCTTTTGTAATAATAAATTCATTTGTTGTTTTTGCTGTAGGTACTATAGTGTATGATATAAAAAAACTACTAAAAAAGGATGAAATCTTTGTAAGAGAAGCAATTTTTCTTAATATAAATAAGTATCATAGAGCTTGCTTAGATATTAATAAAAATGGTAAAAGGAAGATTATTAGCGTAAGTGCGTCAACAAGAGAAAAAATAATTAAGGGAGATAAAGTTATAATTCTTAAAACACGTAGTTCCAGAGGGATCTACCTTGCAAGAGAATAAACAGTTTTAGAGTATGATATATTAGATAGTACCATTATTGAATATTCATATTATTTACTAGAGCAAGAACGAAAATTTAATTGTTTAAAAAAGTAGCCGAAGTAAACTTGGCTAAAACTTTTTTGAGAATATACTATATCTAAATTAATAAAAAGGTAGATATAGAATACAATCTTTTAAAAAGGCTCTTAAGCTATGTAGTTAAGAGTCTTTTTGAAAGATAGATTAATAATCTTTGCCTTCATTATCCAGTAACTGCTTCATTAATCGAGCACCAGTTTTCATGCCAATGTTAAAGTATATTTCATTTAGCTCAGAAGTGTATTCATTAATATAAGTCTCGATTTCATAAAATCTTTTGTCATCTAATAATTTTCTTAGATTCTGAAACAAAGTGTGATAAGCAATTTCTTCCCTATTAGTAAATGTATTGTGTGTAATATTTGAAGTTTTAGAGTCTCTAATCAATCGAGACAAATGCTGTAATGATGATGAATTTAAGATATCTTTATAAGTATTCATATCCTACCCCGTTTTCTTTAAGTAATAGAAAGTATATTAATATTAACTCAGTAGCACTGTGTATATCTTATATTATAAGCATTTAAAATATATATGTCAATAAAAATACAAAGTTTAAATTTGTAATAATGAACACGATATAATGTACAATTTTACTATCTAGAAAAAGTTTGATTATCATAGAAGGGGCGAAGATGATGTACGAGGAGTTTTTTTCAGAAAGATTAGTAAAATTGAGAATGCAAAAGGGTGTTTCTGCACGAGATATGAGTTTGTCTTTGGGTCAAAGTGAAAATTATATTAATATGATTGAAAATAAGAAAAACTTACCTTCAATGGCTATGTTTTTTAATATTTGTGAATACTTGAATATAAGTCCAAGTGATTTCTTTGAGTATAATTTAAATAATCCAGTAAAATCGAATCAGATTATGGATGGGCTAAGTAAGTTAGATGATACAGTATTAGAGTATCTTTACGGAATAGTAAAAGAGTTAGCCAAAATAAAAAAGTAAGTTGTATGTACGAACAATTATATTAAAAAAGGAAGAGTCTGTATCAGTTCTGTGCTTGAACGATATGGGCTCTTTTATTTTTGAATAAGTAGGAACTATGTATGTAAGTATGGAGGAGTCATTGTTCCTTTAACATCAGGACAGGAATATAATGGAGATTAGGAGGGAAAGTCGTTGAATTCAATATCTTTTGATGATATTATTATAAAAGGAATAGCTGTATACAGCAAGTCTTAAATATAACGATAACAGAAAAGCCAAATGAGCATGCAAGAGCGTGTATTGAAGCCATCTTGGACGCTGATTCGCCAAGTATATTCGACAAACGTGGTCTGTGCAATATAGAAATTATTGAAAAAAAGACAAGTGCTATACTATTTAGCGGATATTCGGAAACTATAAAGTACATAGTGAACAACGGATTACATAAAGCACAAATACATCTAATATCATATAGTGCCAGGTTTGACTGTAAGTTATCCAGCCGTTCCTTTCAGGATGTCAGCGGTTCTCTTCAGAAAATAGCGTCTTTCGTAGCGGGTGAATATACGGGAGCTTCCGTTGTATTTCGAGAACAGGGAAGCAAAGCAATTGGATACCCCATTTTTCAATATGACGAAACAGATTGGGAGTTTTTAAAAAGAATAGCCAGTAGGTGTCATCAGGTATTAATTGCGGATTCAAGTTCAAGTAATCCATCTGTTTATATTGGTGCAGATACAGGAAGTGCTTATGATTTGCAATGTGCCGCTTATGAATACAGTGTTGCTGATGCATTTTATAAAATGGGAAGAGTGAGCAGCAACTATTCACAAGAACAATTTAAATGCCACAAAATACGATATTATAAAAATCTACCACTAGGAAAACTTGTCAGAATAAAAGAGGGAACTTACTATATCATAGAAAAGCATGCATCTATGAACCATAGTGAGGTAGTATTTGAATATACACTGGGTTCAAAATCAATGCTGTCAACGGACGTTGTTTATAACCAAAACCTATGTGGTCTGCAATTACAGGGTACGGTCACAGCGGTAATGGAAGACAAAGTAAAAGTTAAGCTTGCTATTGACAAAAAGGAATCCGGAGCCTACGCGTTCGATTGGTATCCAGAGGTGTCCAATATTATGTATTGTATGCCTGAGATAGGGGAACGGGTAAATTTGTACTTATATGATGGTAAGGGTGGCGGTGCGGCTGTAGTAAATTGTTTAAGAAGTAATGGCAGTACATGTGCCAATACGTCAAATCCTGCCCACAAGATATTTGAGTATAAAAATAAAAGTTATAAGATGCTTCCGGAGAATATGACTTTTGAAATAGCAGACGTTAATGGAAGCCAGCAGTTATTAGCATTAAAGGATATGGAAGGAATCGTAGAAGATATTCTGAAGACAAGTAAGCTATCTGCGAAAAAGAAAATTAATTTAAATACACCAAATGGAAAAATTAACATACAAGCACCTAGCCAAATTGAAATAAGGCAATCGGATTCGACGGGAGCTACGCTTTCTATTAATCAGACGATTGAGTGCGATGGAAAAACTGTGGATGTACAGGCTTCTTTAAGAATAGAATACCCGGCGTTTGATGATGCACCTGTAGCAGTTAAGAAACATTGGGGGAAATTATTGTTAAAAGTGCTGGCGGCTGTAGTTATCGTGGCGGTTGTGGCTTTAGCAGCAGCCGCTTTAACCTTTATATCTGGTGGGTCAGCACTTGTGCTACTAGCAGCTAAGGCAGTTGTAATAACTGCTTTAATCGGAGGAACAGTTACGGGCGGTTTTAGTGTAGGAGTACAGTGGTTCAGTGATGATAAAAATGGAATAAAGAGGGGATTTTTGGATTATCTGTATCTTGGTGTAGATAAGTTCTGTACTGGGGCGATATTAAGCGCACCTATGGGCTTACCAGATACTTTACCGCTTATAGGAAAACTTTTGGGAGTGGCTACAACCAGTTTCGTTTATCAGTTGGTAGACAAGAAACTGGATTCAAAATTTGGAAGAGACTATTATGATGAAGATTCCAATATGGCTCTAAACATTGCATTTGATGTTTTTTTTGCTGGTTTAGGAACTAAAATTACAGATGGTCTCAAAAAGTTATTTGAAAAAGGATTAAAATCATTATCTGTTTTAAAACTCTCTAAGGCGGATACAAAAACCATAACAAAAATATGGAATCACATTCCATTTTTAAAAAAATTGTCAATTAGTGGGGCGGATGTGAACGTAAACAAACATTATATTCGTGAAGTACTTACTAAAAAATTGCCTGAGAAATTGGGAAAATCTAAAATAATTTGGTACTTAATATTAGGAGGAAAAGAGATAACCGATACAAAACTAGTTAAACCAGGTGCCGATCTACCGACTTCAGTATTCACAGATAGTGATTTGAATCCACTCTTTGGTAAACCGATAGAATGGATAGAAGATTTATTTAAAGGTGAATCGGAGTACGATGCATCTTATACTGACTATTCAGTATTAGTTAAAGAAGATGGTGATATAAAATGGATTGATATTGATGAAAAAGGTAATCTTATTTATGAATAATTAAAAATTTTATTAAATCAGTATACATTAAATGAAAGGGAAATTTTTGATTTGAAAAGTATAGAGACCAAAAATCATAATGAAAATAAGATAAAAGAATTAAAGGGGCAAGAAAGGCTGATAACAAAGGCTGAGAGGGAGTATATAGAATATTGTGTAGATTTAAAAAATCATAAGAAAGTTGGCGTGATTATTTTTGTTGCCTTATACATCACTGTATTCATATTAAGTGCCTTGCTTTACTATTTGACTTCATCATTAAGGAGTGGAATTATAACATTTATTGTAGTAAATCTATACATGGTTGCTTTTATGTTGCCTGCAAGATATCACATAGTTAAATTGCTTAAACAAGAAGAAATATGGGTAAGAGAAGCTTACTTGAAAGTTATGAACAAATACCATCTAGCTTGGTTTGAAATTAATGATAATGGAAAAGAGGAGGTTTTACTTATAAAGGCTAATTTAAATGAAAAAATATATAGACATGATAAAGTAATAATAGTTAAAGTACATAAAACAGCTTATGTATATAAGGCAAGAGACTAGTAACCATATTTTTTCTATTGTGTCATGTTTGTGTTTACTTAATAGATTTAATAAATTGTGGACTTGTGTCTGTGCCATTTATAAAGGTTTATCTGTAATTGGTTATAGATTAGTGACAGTACTAAGATGAAGTTGGAAAAAATAGAAAATGAAGGATGCCGTAAAGTAAAGTATCTCGATTGTAGAGTTCGACATCCTCGCACTATGATGAAATATATTATTCTTTGCTATCTTGTACATATTTAATGATATCTTGAATTTCACAATCCAAGATATTACATAATTCATTAATAGTATTTAATGTAACGCTACGATTATGTTTTAAATTGTCCAAGGTGCCTCTGCTCAGTTTATGATTTTTTATTAAGTAATAGGTTGTTATTTTCTTTCTTTTTAGAGTATCCCATAATGGGTCAAATACTATCATTTCAAACCACCTTTTATTTTTATTATATTGCCAAATATATGGGTTGAAAATTGCCGTATATTTGGGTATAATATGGACTATAATAAAAATGGAGGTGGGGTCATGTCGAGTACCGATCGAAAATTAAAAGTTTACCAATCGTATAATGCAAAAAATCAACATATACCAGAGATAAGGTTTAAAGGAAAATGGCTGGAAGAGAATGGTTTTTATATAGGTTTGAATATTGAAATAGAAATACATGACAATATGCTGATAATAAAGCAAAAGGTATAAAAATCAATCTTTATTATTTTAAAAATTATCTAAAGTAGTACAAAATCTTTAAGATGATATTATTATAAAAGGAATAGCTGATATACAGCAAGTCTTAAATATAACGATAACAGAAAAGCCAAATGAGCATGCAAGAGCGTCTATTGAAACCATCTTGGACGCTGATTCGCCAAGTATATTCGACAAACGTGGTCTGTGCAATATAGAAATTATTGAAAAAAAGACAAGTGCTATACTATTTAGCGGATATTCGGAAACTATAAAGTACATAGTGAACAACGGATTACATAAAGCACAAATACATCTAATATCATATAGTGCCAGGTTTGACTGTAAGTTATCCAGCCGTTCCTTTCAGGATGTCAGCGGTTCTCTTCAGAAAATAGCGTCTTTCGTAGCGGGTGAATATACGGGAGCTTCCGTTGTATTTCGAGAACAGGGAAGCAAAGCAATTGGATACCCCATTTTTCAATATGACGAAACAGATTGGGAGTTTTTAAAAAGAATAGCCAGTAGGTGTCATCAGGTATTAATTGCGGATTCAAGTTCAAGTAATCCATCTGTTTATATTGGTGCAGATACAGGAAGTGCTTATGATTTGCAATGTGCCGCTTATGAATACAGTGTTGCTGATGCATTTTATAAAATGGGAAGAGTGAGCAGCAACTATTCACAAGAACAATTTAAATGCCACAAAATACGATATTATAAAAATCTACCACTAGGAAAACTTGTCAGAATAAAAGAGGGAACTTACTATATCATAGAAAAGCATGCATCTATGAACCATAGTGAGGTAGTATTTGAATATACACTGGGTTCAAAATCAATGCTGTCAACGGACGTTGTTTATAACCAAAACCTATGTGGTCTGCAATTACAGGGTACGGTCACAGCGGTAATGGAAGACAAAGTAAAAGTTAAGCTTGCTATTGACAAAAAGGAATCCGGAGCCTACGCGTTCGATTGGTATCCAGAGGTGTCCAATATTATGTATTGTATGCCTGAGATAGGGGAACGGGTAAATTTGTACTTATATGATGGTAAGGGTGGCGGTGCGGCTGTAGTAAATTGTTTAAGAAGTAATGGCAGTACATGTGCCAATACGTCAAATCCTGCCCACAAGATATTTGAGTATAAAAATAAAAGTTATAAGATGCTTCCGGAGGATATGACTTTTGAAATAGCGGATGGTGATGGAAGCCAGCAGTTATTAGCGTTAAAGGATATGGAAGGAATTGTAGAAGATATTCTGAAGACAAGTAAGCTATCTGCGAAAAAGAAAATTAATTTAAATACACCAAATGGAAAAATTAACATACAAGCCCCTAGCCAAATTGAAATAAGGCAATCGGATTCGACGGGAGCTACGCTTTCTATTAACCAGACGATTGAGTGCGATGGAAAAACTGTGGATGTACAGGCTTCTTTAAGAATAGAATATCCGGCGTTTGATGATGCACCTGTAGCAGTTAAAAAAAGTTTGAAAAAAATATTATTTAAGATACTGGCAGCTGTAGTTATCGTAGCGGCTGTGGCTTTGGTTGCAGCTGGAATAGCCGCGCTTACTGTAGCGACGGGAGGAATGGCAGTTGCAATAGGAGCAGCTGCAATAAAAGCAGCAGTATTTGTGGTAAGCACAGCTTTAATTGGAGGAGCAGTTACCGCTGGTATTAGTATAGGAGTACAGTGGAGTAGTGATAAAAAAAATGGAATAAAGAGAGGATTCTTAGATTACCTGTATCTTGGTGTAGATAAGTTTTGTACTGGTGCAATTATAAGTGCTCCTATGGGATTACCTAATATACCTTTATTACCATTAGTTGCTAAACTTGCGGGTGTTGCAGGAGCTAGCTATGCTTATCAGAAGGTTGATAATATACTGGATGCAAAATTTGGCAGGGATTATTATGATGAAGATTCTAATATGACCTTAAATATTGCATTTGATATTTTTTTTGCTGGATTAGGGGAAGGAATTACATCGGCACTTAAAACGTTATTTGGTAAGGGATTACAAACATTATCAAATTTGAAATTATCTAAAGCAGATACAAAAGCATTAACTAAGTTATGGAATACTATTCCGTTTGTTAAGAAATTATCAACTAGTGGGGCCGATGTAAACATAAACAAACATTATATCCGTGAAGTACTTACCAAGATATTGCCACAAAAATTGGATGATTCTAATATAATTTGGTATTTAATATTAGGAGGAAGGGAGGCAACAGAAACAACATCAGCGATACCAGGTGCAGATATCCCTACTTCATTATTCACAGATAGTGATGTAAATCCTCTTTTTGGTAAGCCAGTAGAATGGATAGAAGATATATTTAAAGATGAATCAGAGTACGATTCATCTTATACCGACTATTCAGTCTTAATGAAAAATGATGAAGACATAAAATGGATTGACATAGATGAGAATGGTAATTTAGTGTTTGAGTAAGTAGTTATTAATTATTGATACTCTACACTGTATTTTACTACTTTATGATTCGATAAAAACTGCAATTATTACAGTTGTGGGTGTGAAGTTACTAATGATATTTACAGTATTATTTGTCAGGTATCAAATGGTAATGTTATTTAAAAGGGAATATATGTATGAAAAGTGATTTTTACCCTAATTTATCACTATATGTTTAATAGTACGGAAAAAAGATGTACATATGTGAATGTTATACAAAAAAATTTAATAAAGACAAAGTAAGTATAGTTAAATACTTAGCTTTAGAGGTATTTTTCTTACGCAAGAATAAACAGTTGCAGAAAATGATGGTCATAATTTTAACATAAATAAAGCTGTGAACTATAGTCAAGTAAGTAGACACGATTATTAGAAAAAACTTTCTGGAAACAGTTACTAAGCTTGATTCCAGAAGAGTTCCTCCTTTTCATTGGGTGTTAGCATTCCAAGAGAACTGTGTGGTCTTCTGGAGTTATAGAAACCTTCAATATACTCAAATACAGATAGCTGCAGCTCCTGTAAAGAGTAATAGGTTTTTCGGTTGGTTTCTTCTTTTTTCAAATATTTGAAGAAACATTCACAGCAGGCATTGTCGAAGGGATAACCTTTCTTAGAAAATGACTGCACTACATTAAGAGAATCCAATAACTGTCTGAATGAAAATGCAGTATATTGAGATCCCCGATCAGAGTGGAACATGAGGCCTGTAGGGTATTTCCTTTTATCATAAGCTTTTTTGAATGCAGTCATTACCAAAGTGACATCAGGTCTTGCTGAAATGTTCCAGGAAATGATTTTGCGAGAAAATAGATCCATTACAATACAGAGATAATACCATTTCCCAGAAACTTTGATATAAGTGAAATCACTTGCCCAGACAATGTCAGGGGATTTCTGGTTGAACTCCTGATGGAGATGATTGGTGCAATTGCCAGTATCTTTATGCCGATAGTTACGATATGGCTTCACCGTTGACATTCGTGGTAATTGAAGTGTTTTCATCAGGCGGTACACTCGTCCAACACTGATGTGAATGCCATGATCACGCTGGAGGACATAAGTAATCTTATATGCACCAAGACGCTTGTTATAATCGGCGTAGATATGGAGAATCCGTTTGGCTATCTCCTGATTTTCCTTGGTGCGTTCAGCAGGTACTGAGTGAAAATGCTTATAATAGGTACTTCTGTTTACACCTAATACATTGCAAAGAATCTTTATGTCATGCTGAAAACGAAGCTTATGAACAGCATCTAATCGTTGCTGGAGTGTGGCGTGAAGATGGCAATCGCTTTTTTTAGTATGAGGAGTTCCTCCTCAAGCTGAGCATTGCGTTTTTGAAGATCCTTCACTTGTTTGGCGGTCAAGACCTCGCCATCATCCGTTTTGACGGTTGAGTATTGCTTGATCCAACGGGTAAGAGCGGTTAGGGAAACACCGTATTCTTTACAGAGAGCAGCCTGTGTTTTACCGCCAGATTGATAAAGGTTAACGAGAGTACGTTTGAAGTCCTCGTCATACCGTGTTCCAGTTTTACTTGTGGACATGAGTAGATACCTCCTTTTTTTGTCTACTTAATTGTAATATATGGTTACTTATCGTGTCCACTTTTATAATATAGATCCAAAACACTAAATGAAAGGGAAATTTTTAATTTGAAAAGTATAGAGACTAAAAATCATGCAGATAAAATAAAAGAATTAATGGGGCAAGAAAGGCTGATTACAAAAGCAGAGAGGGAGTACATAGAAGACTGTATATATTTTAAAAATAATAAGAAAGTAATAGTGTTTATTTTCGTTGCTTTTTATATCATTGTATTTATACTAAGTGCTTTATTTTACTATTTGAGTTCATCATTAAAGAGCGGAATTATAGCATTTATTGTAGTAAATCTATATATGTTTGCTTGTATGTTGCCTACAAGATATCACATGGTTAAAACGTTTAAACAAGAAGAAATATGGGTAAGAGAAGCTTATTTGAAAGTTATGAACAAATACCATCTAGGGTGGTTTGAAATTAATGATAATGGAAAAGAGGAGGTTTTACTCATTAAGGCTACTGTAAGTGAAAAAATATATAGATATGATAAAGTAATAATAGTTAAAGTACATAAAACAGCTTATATATATAAAGCAAGAGACTAGTAATTATATTTTTCTATTGTGTCATACTTGCATTTACTTAATAATTTAATAAATAGCGGACTTATGTCTGTGCCATTTATAAAGGTTTATCTGTAATTGGTTATAGATTAGTGACATACTAAGATGAAGTTGGAAAAAATAGCAAATGAAGGATGCCGGAAAGTATCTCGATTGTAGAGTACGACATCCTCGCACTATGATGAAATATGTTATTCTTTGCTATCTTGTACATATTTAATGATATCTTGAATTTCACAATCTAAGATACTACATAATTCATTAATAGTATTTAATGTAACGCTACGATTATGTTTTAGATTGTCCAAGGTACCTCTGCTCAGTTTATAGTTTTTTATTAAGTAATAGGTTGTTATTTTCTTTCTTTTTAGAGTATCCCATAACGGGTCAAATACTATCATTTCAAACCACCTTTTATTTTTATTATATTGCCAAATATATGGGTTGAAAATTGCCGTATATTTGGGTATAATATGGACTATAATAAAAATGGAGGTGGGGTCATGTCGAGTACCGATCGAAAATTAAAAGTTTACCAATCGTATAATGCAAAAAATCAACATGTACCAGAGATAAGGTTTAAAGGAAAATGGCTGGAAGAGAATGGTTTTTATATAGGTTTGAATATTGAAATAGAAATACATGACAATATGCTGATAATAAAGCAAAAGGTATAAAAATCAATCTTTATTATTTTAAAAATTATCTAAAGTAGTACAAAATCTTTAAGATGATATTATTATAAAAGGAATAGCTGATATACAGCAAGTCTTAAATATAACGATAACAGAAAAGCCAAATGAGCATGCAAGAGCGTGTATTGAAGCCATCTTGGACACTGATTCGCCAAGTATATTCGACAAACGTGGTCTGTGCAATATAGAAATTGTTGAAAAAGAGACAAGTGCTATACTATTTAGGGGATATTCGGAAAATATAAAGTACATAGTGAACAACGGATTACACAAAGCACAAATACATCTAATATCATATAGTGCCAGGTTTGATTGTAAGTTATCCAGCCGTTCCTTTCAGGATGTCAGCGGTTCTCTTCAGAAAATAGCGTCTTTAGTAGCTGGTGAATATGCAGGAGCTTCCGTTGTATTTCGAGAACAGGGAAGCAAAGCAATTGGATACCCCATTTTTCAATATGACGAAACAGATTGGGAGTTTTTAAAAAGAATAGCCAGTAGGTGTCATCTGGTATTGATTGCGGACTCAGGTTCTAGTAATCCATCTGTTTATATTGGTACAGATACAGGAAGTGCTTATGATTTGCAATGTGCTGCTTATGAATACAGTGTTGCTGATGCATTTTATAAAATGGGAAGAGTGAGCAGCAACTATTCACAAGAACAATTTAAATGCCACAAAATTCGATATTATAAAAATCTACCCCTAGGAAAACTTGTCAGAATAAAAGAAGGAACTTACTATATCATAGAAAAGCATGCATCTATGAACCATAGTGAGGTAGTATTTGAATATACACTGGGTTCAAAATCAATGCTGTCTACGGATGTTGTTTATAACCAAAACCTATGTGGTCTGCAATTACAGGGTACGGTCACAGCGGTAATGGAAGACAAAGTAAAAGTTAAGCTTGATATGGACAAAAAGGAAGCAGGAGCCTACGCGTTCGATTGGTATCCAGAGGTGTCCAATATTATGTATTGTATGCCTGAGATAGGGGAACGGGTAAATTTGTACTTATATGATGGTAAGGGTGGCGGTGCGGCTGTAGTAAATTGTTTAAGAAGTAATGGCAGTACATGTGCCAATACGTCAAATCCTGCCCACAAGATATTTGAGTATAAAAATAAAAGTTATAAGATGCTTCCGGAGAATATGACTTTTGAAATAGCAGACGTTAATGGAAGCCAGCAGTTATTAGCGTTAAAGGATATGGAAGGAATCGTAGAAGATATTCTGAAGACAAGTAAGCTATCTGCGAAAAAGAAAATTAATTTAAATACACCAAATGGAAAAATTAACATACAAGCCCCTAGCCAAATTGAAATAAGGCAATCGGATTCGACGGGAGCTACGCTTTCTATTAATCAGACGATTGAGTGCGATGGAAAAACTGTGGATGTACAGGCTTCTTTAAGAATAGAATACCCGGCGTTTGATGATGCACCTGTAGCAGTTAAGAAACATTGGGGGAAATTATTGTTAAAAGTGCTGGCGGCTGTAGTTATCGTGGCGGTTGTGGCTTTGGTGGCAGGTTTAACTTTTGGTACAGGTGGATTAGCAGGTGCACTTATAGTTGCTAAGTTAGTTGCAGGCACTGCACTAATTGGGGGAGCAGTAGCTGCTGGTATTAGTATGAAAGTACAGTGGAGTAGTGATAAAAAAAATGGAATAAAAAGAGATTTTTTAGATTATCTATATTTGGGAGTGGATAAGTTTTGCACTGGAGCGATTATATCTGCACCTATGGGAATTCCAGGAGCTATGCCAATAATTTTGAAACTAGTAGCAGTAGCGGGAAGCAGTTATGGCTATCAAAGGGTTGATAATTGGCTTGATTCGAAATTCGGTCGAGATTATTATGATGAAGATTCCAATATGGCTCTAAATATTGTTTTTGATGTTTTTTTTGCTGGTTTAGGCGAAGGAATTACCGCAGGACTTAACCATTTATTTAGAAAGGGATTAGGAGCGTTATCGAATTTAAAATTGTCCAAGGCGGATACAAAAACATTAACTAAATTATGGAATGCAATTCCATTTGTTAAAAAACTATCAACCCAGGGGGCAGATGTAAACGTAAACAAACATTATATTCGTGAAGTACTTACTAAGGTATTGCCTGAGAAGTTGGAAAACTCAAAAATAATTTGGTATTTGATACTAGGAGGGAAAGAGGGAACAGGATTAGAGTCAGATAAACTGGGTGCAGATATTCCCACTTCATTATTTACAGATAGTGATTTCAATGGGCTTTTCGGTAAGCCTATAGGTTGGATAGAAGCTTTATTTAAAGATGAATCAGAATATGATGAGTCTTATTCTAAATATTCAGTTTTAAATAAGGAAAATGGAAATATGAAATGGATTGATATTGACGAAAATGGAAATCTTGTGTTTGATTAAGGTATCGAAATATGTACTTAGTAGGAAGGAAAATGGTAATGTGAGAAATAAAACTGGTATACACTATATTGAAAATAAGGAAGTACAATTATTAGAGCAAAAAAGGCTTATAACAAAAACTGAGAGGGAGTATATAAAAAAAAATTTAGATTTGAAAAAGCATAAGAAAGAAGTAATTGTTTTGTTGTTTATGTATTTTATTAGTGTATTATCATTAAGTACTTTGTTTTACTTTATAGATTCAATAAAGGGGGCAGTCTTAACATTTACTATAGTTAATTTATATACTGCTTTAGCAGTGGTGCCTGCAAGATATAAAATAATTAAGCTAATTAAGCATGAACAAATTTTTGTCAGAGAAGCTATTTTTTATTCTATAAATAGATACCATCATGCGTGTTTTGAGATTGTTAATGATGGAAAAAGAAAGTTTGTACATATGAGAGCGGACCTACATGATCCAATATATAAAGGCGATAAAGTAATACTTATAAAGATTAGACGTAATAGTTCCATTGTTTATCTTGCAAGAGAATAGAGGTAATAGGCGTAATATTGAATAAAATGAATTATGCCTATATCTAAATAAAATGTATCGTAAAATGATTCTTTGTTTACAACAAAGTGAAGTATCCGTTCTGATATATTTTAAATACGCTCCAGTAGTCCGATGTGGATATACGAAGCAAATGATATTCCTAGGATATAATAGTTAAAGTACATAAAACAGCTTATGTATATAAGGCAAGAGGCTAATAACCATATTTTTCTATTGTGTCATGGTAGATATAGAGTACAATCTTTTAAAAAGGCTCTTAAGCTATGTAGTTAAGAGCCTTTTTGAAAGATAGATTAATAATCTTTGTCCTCATTATCTAGTAACTGCTTCATTAATCGAGCACCAGTTTTCATACCAATGTTAAAGTATATTTCATTTAGCTCAGAAGTGTATTCATTAATATAAGTCTCGATTTGATAAAATCTTTTGTAATCTAATAATTTTCTTAGATTCTGAATCAAAGTGTGATAAGCAATTTCTTCCCTTTTAGTAAATGTATTGTGTGTAACATTTGAAGCTTTAGAGTCTCTAATCAATCGAGACAAATGATGTAATGATGATGAATTTAAGATATCTTTATAAGTATTCATATCCCACCCCGTTTTCTTTATGTAATAGAAAGTATATTAATATTGATTCAGTTGCAGTGCGTATATTTCTTCTATTTCATATTAACAAAGAAAGGAAAATTGTAATGTGAAAAAAAAATCTTCTAAATCAGATAAAAATGATGAAATTCAACTATTAACTCAAGAAAGATTAATAACAAAAGCAGAGCGGAATTACATAGAGGATAGATTAGATTTAAAAAAGTACAAAAAGATAGTATGTATTTGTTTAGCTCTATATTTTATTCTTATATTAGTATTATGCTCTTTTTTCTACTTTTTGGATTCCATTAAAAGTGCTTTCATGGTGTTTATAATTGTAAATTTATGTTTTGCACTAGCAGTGATACCTCCAAGATATCAAATGATTAAGTTATTTAAGCAGAAGGAAATTTGGGTTAGAGAAGCAGTTTATATTGGTATGAATAAATACCATAATATTTGGGTCGAAATTAATTATAATGGTTTAATAAAACAAGTATCTATGAGTGCTTCATTGCAAGAAAGGATATATAAGGGCGATAAAGTTATTATTATTACAACACGTAGTTTTAGAGGAATTTTTCTAGCAAGAGAATAGTGGAGGCTTTTTCATATAATTTGAAAGGCTGTAGTAATTTAGCAAAAGATGATAAAAGAAAGGGTGTCGAAAAGTATCTCGATTGTAGAGTACGACATCCTTGTACTATGATGATATATGTTTTCTTTGTTATTTCGTAGATATTTTGACAGTATTTACATAAAATGTTATAATATGTATCACTATTTAACAATAGGTATAAAATTCATATACTATTAAACAAACAACATGTAAACATACCAGGAGCGTAACTTATGATAAAAAAACGGTATACCATCAGTGCATTTGTTTTTACAATTCTTATCTTAATCTGTGTTAAATTTACAAATCAATTGATTACGATATCTGCGTCAACGAAATCTACTACTATCGCATTAAATATGACAAGTACATACCTGACAAAAGGAGAATCCACAACATTAAAAATAACAGGAACCCCTAAGAAAATCATCTGGACTTCTACAAATAAAAATATTGCAGTAGTTACAAGTGCCGGAAAAGTTACAGCAGTCGGATATGGAAATGCTTATATAAATGCTACTGTAAATAATAAAGATTATAAATGTAAAATTACTGTCGTAAATCCTGCAAAAATAACGTTTCAACCTACTTATACTACTGTATTTGTTAATGGAGATGAAATCAGTTTAAATCCGGTATCAAACCTTTATAGTGCATCTGATATAAAAAAGATGGGAATCAGCTATAAAGTTACCGGTAATACCACTGTTAAAATTAATAATACTGGAATGGTAACAGCGGACTCAGCCGGAGATTTCAAAGTTGTGGCCTCGGTACACGGTAAAAAGATTAAGACCATTGATATGAAGGCAGTTACTTATGATGGTTTTGTCGTTCCGGATTTGTGGCTTGAAACAAATATTGAAGAATATGTGGGTTTTGCAAAAGATATTCTGCCGCTAATGAAGGATGTTGAGATTATTTCAACAAACAATGAGATTGCTGTTGCGGAAAAAAGCTATCATATAGACTTAAACAGTAATTATAAGCGGTGTGAAGGCATCTATGTAAAAGGTATAAAAGAAGGAACCTGCTATATTAAAGTAACGGTAGCAGGTATCACAAAAGAATTAAAAGTAGTTGTTGGAGACGGATATGAAAAACTGGATCCTGTCGGTGCAGTCAAAAGCAATGATTTAAGTGGTTATACAGGTAAAGCACTGGATACGCTGACGGCAGTTAGGAAGTTTTTAGATGATAATAACTTATTTTCTTCAACCCTAAGCGACAAAGAAAAAGTTACCTTAATACAGACTTATCTGAATTCAACGTATAGCGGCAAATTTGTTGATGATACCTATAAAGATCTTATATCTGGGGTGATAATGACTGGTAGCGGGGTGTGTGCATCTTATGCAGAAACTTTTAGTTTTCTATGTGATATCATTGGAATAGAAGTATACTATTGTATTGGAAGTGCGGACAATGGAAGTGGATACGGATTTGCTGGACATGCCTGGAATAAGGCAAAGATTGATGGAACTTGGTATTATATAGATACTTATTGGAATGCAGGACTTAAAAGTTTTAAATACTTCTTATCAGAAAAACTTTGGGCTGATCATAGATTAATTGAAGAAGGATACTTTTTTGTAATTATGAATAGTGGTGTACCACCATATAGTAATTCATTGGAATAGTTAAACTGGTAAAAATGATTACAAAGGCCCTAATTGATTTACCCAAAAGTTAGACAAATAAATACGAGGCAATATAAAAAATGACTGTTATAACTTGACTATCAATAACATCCCACTATTACACAGAAGGTTCTACTGGGTAATAGCGGGATGATTCATAACTTCATAAAAAAGTTTAAGAATTATCTTTTCCATACTAACGTAACGTTGTATTGAATCTTACAATGTATAGGTTAGAATGGA
This sequence comes from Anaerocolumna cellulosilytica, assembly GCF_014218335.1. Classification (GTDB taxonomy): domain Bacteria; phylum Bacillota; class Clostridia; order Lachnospirales; family Lachnospiraceae; genus Anaerocolumna; species Anaerocolumna cellulosilytica. The sequence goes on from NZ_AP023367.1 coordinate 710,398, forward strand.
CATAAGTTTTATTAATACTTTTAGACTTGATTAAACTTCTGAAAGTAAGCATTTTGCAGAATTTACTCAATCTGCTAATATGGATTCATTCTATCAAATTTTTATTAAAGAGATAAGCTGTTATAATATATCTTTTAGGTGCGGGACCTATAAAATCAAAGGGGGAGCAGGTTGTCAGTGTTAACGTGGCACCAGGCTTAGGCACAATAACGGTTCTATCATCTTCATCAACTATACGAAATTTCTTGATCTTATAAAAAAATTCGCCTGCATAGGTATTGATAATTAACAAATCCCCTTTTTCCAGAGATTCAAGATTTCTGAATACAGTATCTCTATGCCCAGATAATACAGAATTATCATTCTCTCCAGGTAATACGCTGTCAGCATAATGACCTACACCCCTTTTTAACTCATTATCTTCTGTTCCTTCGTATACAGGCAAAGTAATTTTTAGTTTTGGAATACTAAGCTCACCTATTTTTTCACCTAATTCTGGTCTTACAGGATATAAGTTGTCCAAAGAGTTACTCTTTTCCTGGAGCTTAATATCTAACACATTCATTCGTTCTAAAATATAAGAAGAAAGGTTTTTATTTTCTGGAATTTCAGACCCGATTCTGTAATGCCAAAAGATATCTGCTGTGAAATCCTGTTGGCTATAGGATATTGTAGTATCGTCCGGTGTCAAGTTACCCATAGGATTTGTCTTGATAGGAATTGCAGCAAAATAACCGAGTATTATAGTCTTACGATGCAGTATAATTATATAATAATACAATTCTTAAAACTACAGGTTTTTGGTACTATAAATGGGATAAAAATCATATTCCTTATGAAATTATGTATATAGCAATACATACACGTGTCATTTTGTTATAAAAAACTAAAAACAAATTTCTTTGATAGTATCGGTTATTACTGAATTGTTACTTTCAGAAAAAAGGTGAATCTGAATGTCATTTATAATTTTTCTATTATAACGATTTGTATAATCCCCAAACTCTTTTCTCATCTCAGGCTGTCTCCTTAGTTTTTGGAGTCCTTGCTGGTAGAGTTGCTTAACCTGCTCAACAGGCAAATTAACCTGTTTTGCAATTGCTTTATAAGTCTGTTTTTCTATTGAAAAGCCTATTTTAAGAAGAATAATTTTCCGCTCTATTTGTGGGAGACAGAGTAAAGCATCATGTATTATTCTATTCTGTTCATTAATAATATAATGAGTCTCAGGTGATTTTTCATTTTGGGTTAAACAGGATTCCAAATAATCATCTGACTCATAATGCAATATATTTGTGCGGTTAATTAAATCAAGTATTCTGCATACAGATTCTATACTAAAGCCTGTCAATACGGATATTTCATGCTCCGTATATTGAATACCTTTCTTTTCTAATTCTGATATAGAATTTTTAACTTTATTTATTTGTGCCGCATAGTACGGAGATACGGTACTTTTATAATTACTAACGTAATCAGTAAGTTCATGAACGATATAACTATAAAAGTAGGTAGTAGGTTTACTGAGGGCAGGATCATATGTCTGCAAAGCATTTAATATACCTAATACACCTTGCTGCATAAGTTCTTCCCAGTCACTTTTATAACTGGCATAACGGGTGTTTATGATATAGCTAATAAATTTTGTATAATCATTTATAATTTCTGCCGTTCCAGCTTCACGAATTTCGGAATTCGAGGAATGATACCTGTACATCTGCTCAGTGATATCGTTCTTGGGCAAATCTTTTCCCATGTTAATTGTTTCATCAGCTATAATGTTTACACATTCTCTCAACGATTCGTCATAAGTATTAATTTGCATATATAGACCCTCCTAGATGGATAACTTTTGATAATTACTTAAGATAGATTAGATTCAAACCGCAATTGGGTTCAATCTATTTTAGTAATTGATAGAATATTTTTGACATGTTACTAAGAATTGAAATGGAATAAAAGATGCTGTGATTTAAAACCAGGGTATAACCTATCTCCTAGCATTACTAGTGATGAACATTGTAAGGGTAATAGTTAGAATATAAAATTATTTTTTATACTTAACATAATGCTACCAGGCTATATTGATTTTTGTTTTCATGATTATGGTACTACGACATAGCTTAAGAATGGTACAACGTGTTATTTAGTATTTTTTATATTTAATATGATAAAAAAGAAAAAATAGATTCTTTCTATACAAGTTTTTCAGAAAGTATAGCTTTCCATATAAGAGATATGGAAACTCCACTTATAGATAGTTCTTACTATTAAATCAGTCTTTATCAAACATTCATGACAATGGAATAAGCTTGTACAGAAAAAGTTTTTTGGTGTCTTTTAGTCATACTACTATTGTTCAATCATCAGGGTAAAGAGATCTACTATAAGTACTTGTCTAATTCTGATTTATCTGAAAGGAGATTTTATGATGAAAAATAAGATTCTAAAAGCTTTTTGTAGTATGACTCTTCTTTGGGCAGCTATATTACTGCCGGCTTTCGTTAGCTTTTGGCAAACCATAGGAATTGTTATTGCGTTAGCTGGTCTGGAAGGAGCGGTATTCTTAGGAAAAAGGAAGTCCGGTAACTGGGTGATAGTCACATATATCGCATCTATATTGGCCTTAGTATTCATAAAAACTTATGAATTAACATTACTTGGGGCTGTTATTTTAGGCGGAATCCTTAGTTTATTCCTAGTTATTTCCTATATAATAAAATTAATATTTAGGAAGCGGATACGTAATAAAATAGTTCTTAATATAATTCCTCTGGTAGCTCTTATATGTTCAGGATGTGTGAGTTTTATCCTATTCCAACATGAATACGCAAAGTATAATACAACTACATTTAATCCGGATGTAATTATGTTCTTAGAAGGTAAGGAGGTGGCTTTTGGTGAGTTTCTTTTATATGCTACAAATGTATACCAAAATTATAATGCTGCATATGGAACGAATATTTGGTCACAGCTAGTTACTGATGAAGAAGGAAATGAATTTACATTTGAGGAACAGACAAAGCAAGTAATCATTGAACAAATAAGGTTAACGAAGTTGTTGTATATAAAAAAGGACGAATATCTGATTAGCTTAAGTCAAGATGAGTTAAAACTATTAAAAGCTGATGCAAATGAGTATTTCAAAGGGTTAGCTTCTTCTGGTATTACAGCTGATATAGTGTCTGAAAAAAATGTTGAAGCATTTTACATAGAAAATGCGATTTCTCAAAAAGTATATAATAAGATTATTGAGAATATAGATGTTAGCAAAATGTCAGAAGAGGAAGCTGAAAATGCTCGTATAGACGCTTTTACAGTAGAATATGATATGATAACCCGAGAATTGAATCCTAATTGGGATTACAAAAAAGACGTTAATATGGAGGCATTGATTCAAATATCTTTTGCTGAGCTGGCTGGCAGTAATCCTTTAAGTACACAAGAAACCACGACTAACTATTCCAATTAGTTAGCTTGATTATAACAGAAGAAATAAAAAATGACAACCCTATTATTGGAAAAAGTAGAAAATACACATTACTGTTAAAGATAGGAATTTTAATACTTATGAGAGATTTAATTTTTTATATAACTATAGTATTGTTATTTAGTGTAACTATAGTTTTAGTATTACAGTTATTAAGTGTTGCATTAAAAAATAAACGTATTTTTTCCTACAGGAGTAATAAGATATTAAAGGGAAAGGAGCGTTTGTTGCCTGCCTTGTTATTTTTGGCTGCTTTACTGTGGGCATTACTTTATTTGATTATTACATAGATAAAGAGATTATAAAGCAATTAAAGCTGAGCGGAAAAAAGCTCTATAAATTTCCTTCATACACTCATATAAAACATTTTACAAGTTGTATGTGCAACAATAGCAGCAATAGTGTATATTGTTGCATAAAACTGGTAACATGTCTTTCAGGCAGTGTATAACAGAAAATAATAGAGCTTTTTCTGCATTCACTATTCTTGTAACCCTCTTTATTAGTAAAATTGAGATTAACTCACCTCTATATCTGATTTCGGAACAATCTTAAAGTCATCGTTTAGACACAATACCATTTTAGAGATAACATTATATGATAAGTCCAAATCCATAGTTTCCGGACTTATCATTATATTTTCATACCAAGTAGTATCTTCATCATTTTTCGTACAGATACTTAGAAACATAGGCAGTTTTTCAAGTATACAGAGTTTTTGTAGTTCCTGAACCTTCTGTTTTATTGTATCATTATACGTTGCTTGCTTATCAAAAGACGTTTTCATATTATAAGTCATATCCTTTCCGGTACCTGCAATCTTAGATTACAGTACCTTATAATATAAATTTAATGTGCTCCATGTAAGAACTATTATTTATTCAATTATTTGAATTGTATTTTTGATTATATTATTTATTTCTATTTTGATACTTTGTGCCTCTTTGGAAGATGGAAAGTTAGCAGTTTCATAAATCCAAATTAGAAAATCTACGTATGTAGCAGGATCATATTTTACAATATGATTTAAGTCATCCAGAGTGGGATACCAATCACCAGCTTTGCATTCAGCAGTATCAGCTATTTCGTATAAAGTATTCATCTCTTCAAAGGTCATTATTAAGACATTATCTAATCTTTTCATATTATAGTCGCTTCAATAGAAACATATCCTTTCTATATAATATAGTTTTTACAACGCAATCCATTAATTTGTTATCTTTAGGCTTGTTTAAAATAAACGTACTTTTTTAAATGCTTAGAAATAAGCAAAAAGTCAAGAGTAGCAGATGTGTAATACTTTTAGAATATAAAATTAAATACACGAGATTTAACTTTAAGGCGATATAATCGATAATAATAGAAGAATTTAGAATCGTTGTATTCATCATCACACGAAGCCTGTTTTCCAGTTCTTTTTTTCAATAAAGTAATCTTAGGAATCATTTTTCCAATGGTATTTTTATACTTATAGTAATGATAAAAAAAGTTGCTTTTTTGCTCGTCCGGTAAAGAGGTATGTAAAAATTCTAATGGGCTTTCATAGAATGCAGTACAAATAGACATTAAATGATATTTTCTGAGCGTATGAATTCCTTTTGAACCCGCAAAATGTTCATATAGTTCCTTAATGGTTGAAAAATCGGAGTTTTGTTCTAACATATATAAGAAGCAAATATTTGATTTCAATATGCCATCAGTATTGGATAGAAAGCTTTTGGGAAAACGTTTTAATCTACGTTCTAGTATATCTTTGTATATTTGGAGAACTAAATTTCTCGCGTCATATTTAACTTGTTCCGGATAAAGTAAATGGGCTAAATATTTTATCTGTAAGGTACTGTCTAGTTCAATAGGAAAATTTATGTAGGCTAGTATTTCATTTAATTTGAGTGATTTCAAGAGAGAGAGAGAAATCTTTGATTCGACCTCCTGTGGACTCCAACCCAAATAGGTTTTAAAGGAGTACCGAATAACATCTAAAGCCAATTGTTCATTGGTATAGGAATCCCAGTTGAAAAAAAATTTTGATATATTTATTTTTTGATTAAGCAATATGGCTTCATATTCAATTATTACATTTTTGCTTATTGGTTTCATTTTTTTAATGCACATTTCAGGCATTACTCCTCTCAATTTATTCAGTAATATAATGAAAGATTTCAATAGATTTTTTTTCTCTATACAACATTTTACGAGTACATATCAGTTTTTATCATACAGGATATCTAATTTATAGAGTATTTTTGAGATATTTATTCTAGGGATATTCTGTTTTCGGGTTCTAATTCTTAGTGTATATTCAGAAGAAGCTAAAAGAACCTACAGGTTATGAATATATAGTTATTATATCTGTATAGAATTTTTAATGTGAACCTACTTTAAGCTTCATTTTTATCATACTAAAGTATATTTGTAATTATTAATTTGTGGAGGATACGGATGATTAAAGAGATAGTGAAAGATCAGGAGAAACTCAAAGCTCCATGTAAAAAAGCAACAAAGAATGACTTAGGGTTGATAAAAGATTTAATTGATACAGCAGAGTTTCATAAAGAAAGATGTCTAGGGTTGGCAGCCAATCAATTAGGCTATGACAAATGTATAATTATAGTAGCAGATATGGAAGGAAAGTGGATTTCAATGGTTAATCCAATAATAATTCATAAATCAACGGAACAATACAGTCATGAGGAAAGCTGTTTATCACTGGATGGATACCGAAAAGTGACTCGCTTTAAAAGTGTGGATGTTATTTATTTTGATAAGAAAATGAAAATCCAGAAGATGAGATACTTTGGAAGATTGGCAGCAGAGATTCAACATGAGATAGATCATTTAAATGGTATATTGATTTAGCTATTTCGTATAATTGAAATTTAAAGGGTATTTTCTATTAGCAATAAATCATATATGTAAATTACTACAAAATAATAATTTACAATTTATTGTAAAATTTGATAAATAGTGGTATTATTAGAGGGTAGCATATAGAAAATAATTTTCTTACCTAGACTAGAAAGATATATGCTAATTTCTAATGGCTGAGTAATATATTTAACAATGTATTTAGGCTATACTTCGGTTACATAAGGGTATGAAAAAATAAATGCAAAGAAGGGATGAAATGATTGTGAGTGGGTTAAAAAGAGTAGTAAAAGCGTTATTATGTATAATTTTATTAGTTGGTGTTGTAATTATAGGAGCAGAAAACTTTACAACAGTTAGTGCAGAAGTAAAACCGACTGCAAGTGTTACAAAGAAAACACTGTATGTAAAAGGTAGTCCATATACCATAAAGGTAAACAATGCTTCAGCAAAGGCGGTTATTACTTATTCATCTAGTAATAAAGCAGTTGCCACTGTTAGCAAATCAGGTGTGATTACGCCTGTAAAGACAGGGACTGCTACTGTAACTGTAAAAGTAGTTCAAAATGGAAGTACCTATAATTCTAAGATAGCAGTGGCTGTGAAGGAATCAAAAGTAATCAGTTATTTACAATATGGAACCAAAGAAGTGACAGAATGTTATGATAACGAAGATTATAATTTAGGAGTATATTTTCCTGATTTGGAAAACTATAAGTACTCCTATACTTTAAGTGACAGTGCTATCATTGATATTACTAAAAGTCATGAAAATGATGGAATCTACAAAATTTACTTTAAAACATTAAAACTTGGTAGTGTTACCATTACCGTGAAAGAAAATTTTACGGGTTTATCTTACAGTAAAAAAATTAATGTAGTAAATTCGGACTCGGATGTAGAGTATAAAGGAGAAATGATAACGTTCGGATGCTATCCCCAATCAGAAGTAGTGGGAATAGAGCTGACGGATGAAATCGTGAATGCAGATTATAATGACAATGAGGCTACCATAAATGGTGTTAAATATCTTAGAATTACTTATCGAGATGTCAAATACACAATGAATAGCTCTTATAAGTGGAATTGGGAACAAGAAAGAACCGAAGTTCCGTATCACTATTTCAGATATGAACCGATTGCTTGGCGTGTATTAAATGATGATAATGGGACATTATTGTTAGTATCAGATAAAATTTTATATAATGAAAACTATAATAATGCAAGTGAAGCAATAACTTGGGAGAAAGCCTCTATAAGAAATGAATTAAACACCATGTTTTTGCATCAGGCTTTTAGCGAAAATGAACAAAAAAGCATTTTGACGACAACAGTAGAGAATAAAGACACAAAAACAGTTTTTCGCTATGATGAAGAAAAGAATAAGATAATTGAGGATACCAGTAATGGTAAGGGGGGTAAAGGTGGGAAAAGTACGAAGGATAAAGTGTTTTTATTGTCATTGGAGGAGACATTGAATCCACAGTATTGGACTGGTATTAAGAAAAATTCCAATATGCTACAGCGTGCTGAATTTTTAAATAGCAGAATGGCGTATTGTAGTGACTACGCATTGTTTTCCGGTTGTATAGCAAATTCTAAATCTCGTAGCAGCCAATGGATGCTTCGGTCTCCGGCCGAAAGCAATTATTTTGTATCTGGAGTTTCATTTTTAGGAGACGTCAGCAGCTATGGAGCTGACTCGTGGACGGCTTATTTTGGCATTCGACCTGCAATTAAAATTAAAAGAAGTGAATTAAATAGATAATTGAATTGAAAGAGGGTGTACGGCAATACCAAACTTTGGATTACGTTAACTTTGAACTATAGTCAAGTAAGTAGACACGATTATTAGAAAAAACTTTCTGGAAACAGTTACTAAGCTTGATTCCAGAAGAGTTCCTCCTTTTCATTGGGTGTTAGCATTCCAAGAGAACTGTGTGGTCTTCTGGAGTTATAGAAACCTTCAATATACTCAAATACAGATAGCTGCAGCTCCTGTAAAGAGTAATAGGTTTTTCGGTTGGTTTCTTCTTTTTTCAAATATTTGAAGAAACATTCACAGCAGGCATTGTCGAAGGGATAACCTTTCTTAGAAAATGACTGCACTACATTAAGAGAATCCAATAACTGTCTGAATGAAAATGCAGTATATTGAGATCCCCGATCAGAGTGGAACATGAGGCCTGTAGGGTATTTCCTTTTATCATAAGCTTTTTTGAATGCAGTCATTACCAAAGTGACATCAGGTCTTGCTGAAATGTTCCAGGAAATGATTTTGCGAGAAAATAGATCCATTACAATACAGAGATAATACCATTTCCCAGAAACTTTGATATAAGTGAAATCACTTGCCCAGACAATGTCAGGGGATTTCTGGTTGAACTCCTGATGGAGATGATTGGTGCAATTGCCAGTATCTTTATGCCGATAGTTACGATATGGCTTCACCGTTGACATTCGTGGTAATTGAAGTGTTTTCATCAGGCGGTACACTCGTCCAACACTGATGTGAATGCCATGATCACGCTGGAGGACATAAGTAATCTTATATGCACCAAGACGCTTGTTATAATCGGCGTAGATATGGAGAATCCGTTTGGCTATCTCCTGATTTTCCTTGGTGCGTTCAGCAGGTACTGAGTGAAAATGCTTATAATAGGTACTTCTGTTTACACCTAATACATTGCAAAGAATCTTTATGTCATGCTGAAAACGAAGCTTATGAACAGCATCTAATCGTTGCTGGAGTGTGGCGTGAAGATGGCAATCGCTTTTTTTAGTATGAGGAGTTCCTCCTCAAGCTGAGCATTGCGTTTTTGAAGATCCTTCACTTGTTTGGCGGTCAAGACCTCGCCATCATCCGTTTTGACGGTTGAGTATTGCTTGATCCAACGGGTAAGAGCGGTTAGGGAAACACCGTATTCTTTACAGAGAGCAGCCTGTGTTTTACCGCCAGATTGATAAAGGTTAACGAGAGTACGTTTGAAGTCCTCGTCATACCGTGTTCCAGTTTTACTTGTGGACATGAGTAGATACCTCCTTTTTTTGTCTACTTAATTGTAATATATGGTTACTTATCGTGTCCACTTTTATAATATAGATCCAGCTGATTATTATGGAAATATTGCAAGTGTAGATGGTGTTAAATATTTAAGAGTTACTTATAAGGATGTTTATTATAGGATTAATAATTCATATAAATGGAATTGGGAAAAGGAAAAAGAAGAAGTTCCATATCATTATTTTAGATATGAACCAATTTCTTGGCGTGTATTGAATGAAGAAAACGGAATATTGTTGTTAGTTTCAGATAGAGTTTTATACTCTGATAACTATAATAATGCAAGTGAAGCAATAACTTGGGAAAAATCCTCTATAAGGAATGAATTGAATACCGTTTTTTGGAACAGGCCTTTAGTGATAGTGAACAAAAGGATATTTTAACGGCGACATTAGAGAATAAAGATACAAAAACTGTTTTTCGCTTTGATAATGAAAATAAAAAAATAGTAGAAGATATTAGTAATGGTAAGGGAGGAAAAGGAGGAAAAACGACAAAAGACAAGGTGTTTTTATTGTCTTTGGATGAAGCATTAAATCCACAGTATTGGTCAGGTATTAAGACGAATTATGATTTGTTTCAACGCGCTAACTCTTTAAATGATAGAATTGCTTATTGTACAGATTACGCCCTATTTTCAGGTTGTACTATAGATTCAAAGATATTAAGTAGTGATTGGATGTTGAGGTCACCGGCTGAGAGCAATTATTTTGTGTCAGGAGTTTCATTCTTAGGAAATGTCAGTAGCTATGGAGCCGATTCGTGGACTACTTATTTCGGAATTCGTCCTGCAATCAAAATCAAAAGAAGTGAGTTGTATAAGTAATTGAATTTTTTGAAAGAGGTGTAGACAATACATCTATTCTAAGTTATTCGTAAATCTTATCATCTAGCTATGGTCTTTCAGGAACCTGCAAACTGTGGAATGCGTAACCTTATAAAAATAATTTTTAATTATGCTGTATGCGTTTGCAAATAATAATTAATCACATGAATGATATTTTTGATAAGTGGCAGAATCGTATTTTACAAGAGTCATCTAGGGAGAAACACCATTCATCTACATGATTGGGCTTAAATCACTATTGTCGGTTAGTCAAACATATGTTACAGCATTCCCTTAAGACATTAATGAGAGTAGTTCTAGGAGTCCAGCATAGAGGTCTCATCGGAAAGTTGTTATAATCACTTTGGTTATATATATTTTAGCTGTTTTGAAAAGTCATCAAAAGAAAAGAAACAATGTGTAGCATAAAAATGTTCATTGTCCTTGTGATGGCTACGCTCTACTTTACCATTATGCCTTGGTGTAGATGGACAGATTATTTTATGTCTTATCCCTAAATATTGCAACTTCTTTTCAAACAGGGATGAAATCTGTTGTGGCTACTAAATCTTTGTGTAGATTTATCCATTATCTGTTTTAAATAAACTCAATAGACATAGGAAAGGCATTAACTAGATGCTTCAGGAATTGAGTAGAAGTATAGATGCTAGCTTCATTTAAGATTCTACAAAACGAAATCTAGAGTACTTATCAATTGCAGTATATTGATAGAATTTTTGCCCTTTTGCAATCACCAACAGCACAAACAGCCAGAGCATACTTTACGTCGACTTTATTGCGCTGTCTCGGGTACTTTATCCGCTCATAAGATTTTGGAATATATTCAGGGTTAGCTGGTTTAATAGACATTAATTTTCCTTTTCTAAGAAAGCAGTATTAGCTAGGGATAGATTTTTGATGTCCGCGTAGGATAAGTTTCACCTAGAAAACAACAAGGTCTCGTTGGATTACGTCATTGCATAACATGAATAGTTTTATTTCACTTCTGAATGTTGGTATGGGTATTAATGAGGTCTACTGGATAGTTATCGTTATGATTCGATAGAGACATCAAAGCGACGTTTCCAGCGATAAATGTATTACCGGTTAGTTTTGTATTTGATAGTAGCTTTGGTTACACCAAATTTCTCAGCATATTTAATTAAAGAGGATCTCATATCCTGTGTTATACTAGCCATATGGAAACACTCCATTTTGCAACCTTACAATTATTGCAAATACTAATTGACATTTTATTGTAAAATATGGTAAATGGTGGTATTATTAATAGGTATAGAGAGTAGCATATAGAAAATTTTTATCTTACTTAGACTAGAAAGATATATGCTAATTTCTAATGGCTGTATATACATTTAACAATGTATATAGGCTATATTTCGGTTCACAGGGTATATATTATTTAAACAAAGAAGGGATGAAATGATTGTGAGTGGGTTAAAAAGTGTAGTAAAAACGTTATTATGTATAATTTTATTAGTTGGTGTTGTAATTATAGGAGCAGAGAACTTTACAACAGTTAGTGCAGAAGTAAAACCGACTGCAAGTGTTACAAAGAAAACACTGTATGTAAAAGGTAGTCCATATACCATAAAGGTAAACAATGCTTTAGCAAAGGCGGTTATTACTTATTCATCTAGTAATAAAGCAGTTGCCACTGTTAGCAAATCAGGTGTGGTTACGCCTGTAAAGACAGGGTCTACTACTGTAACTGTAAAAGTAGTTCAGAATGGAAGTACCTATAACTCGTGTATAGATATTAATGTAAAGGAAATGAATATCATAAATTATATTGAACATGGTAACAAAAAAGTAACTACATGTTATAATAACGAAGAATATATGTACGCATTCATTATTCCTGATTTAAACAAGTATAGTTATTCCTATAAATTAGACAAAGACGATGTCATTAAAGTAACAGATAATTGGGAAGAAGCGGGGTATCTAAAAATTCTATTCAAGACATTGAAACAAGGTAAAGTTAGCATTACTGTTAAAGAAAGGACTACAGGAATAACTTATAAGAAAGTAATCAATATAGTTAATTCAGATGAAGAAATAAAATATAATGGTGAAATTGTGTACTTTGGATCATATCCACAATCAGAAGTTGATGAAGAAAACTTGACAGATGATATTATTAATGCAGATTATAATAATAATGAAGCTGAAGTAGATGGTGTTAAGTATCTTAGGCTTACCTATAAAGATGTTTATTTTGAAATGAATAATTCATATCAATGGGATTGGGATATCGAGAAAAATGAGGTTCCATATCATTATTTTAAGTATGAGCCAATATCCTGGAGGGTGTTATCGGATTCAAAAGGAGATCTAATGTTATTATCAGATCGTATACTATTCTGTGAAAATTATAACAACAGTAATGAACTTGTGACGTGGGAAAAAGCAAATATTAGAGAGGAATTGAATTCAAGCTTTTTTGAAATGGCATTTAATGATATTGAGCAAGATAATATATTAATAACTTCAGTTAAAAATGAAGATACCAAATTAGTTTTTCGTTATGATTCTAAAAAGAGTAAAGTTGTGGAGGAAACCAGCAACGGAATAGGAGGAAAGGGAGGGGAGGCAACAAAAGATAAAGTGTTTTTATTATCATTGGAGGATGCATTAAATCCCAAATATTGGATTGGGATTAAAGAAAATCTTAGTATATTGCAACGTGCAAATCCATTACCAGATAGAATGGCTTATTGTTCGACATATGCTTTATTTTCAGGATGTATAATAAATTCTAAGACACTTAGTAGCCAATGGATGCTGAGATCCCCTGCTGAAAACAATTACTTTGTTTCTGGACTTACAAATAATGGGGCAGTTTCGAGTTATGGAGCAAATGTTTGGACAGCTTATTTAGGAATCCGCCCAGCAATTAGAATAAAGAGAAGTAGTTTGAATAATTAATATAAAACTTGGAGCGCGGATAGATTTATGAATTTCATCCTTGAATTTTATAATATTTGAAATAAAGTGAAACACTCGAATTGAGTGAAGCCTTACAATCTCTTGTCTATTATGTTATCTTTTTAAAACTTGGTACGGATTTTTAGAGTGATTAAGCCGTCAATCGTGTGTGTGAAGAAAAGTCTGTAAATACTGGTCTTAAATGATAATAGCTGGCCTAAAGGATTTGCGATATGCTTTTAGACCTTGCTATATAACAGTATATGTGATACATGTCAATAGCAGGCGAATAAAACCGCCTGTATAAAAATGATATATATGAGTAACTTATTGAGGTAGACGTCCCTCATACATGATACTGAGTTCCCCATATTCCTGTCCCCAGTTCCTAAGCGACAAGTTCCATTTCTTAGTTACCTCAAAGGTAGATAAATACAGATTTCAGAAGTGCTGTATCACTAGGATTATACACTTCTTAGCCGATTCGACTCCAGATAGGTTGCATTTAAACTTTCAAACACATTTGTTGCATAAATAACTTTTTGCATCTCAGCTGAAAATTTGAAAATGGGGGGAAAGCATCCCAGTTCTGCTTCCAGCTTTTCATGGAGTTTGGATACTTTTCATCCCATTTATCGGTAACTCTCTCTAGGGCTTCAAAAGCTTTTTCCTCTTTTGTTGCCTAATAATTAGTCTTTAAATCTGCACAAAATGGCTTCCATCCTTGTCAGCCACATATTTCATTGCATTCCGTACCTGATGAACATATGGGGGATATAGCTTCCCTAATACCAGTTAAAAAACCATCCGCACAGATAAACAAAATGTCTTTTACACCATTCTATAATTGAGAACTGTAAGACAGTACTTGGGACTTTCATTTTCGCCAACCTCAATGGTCAATACTTCCTTGTATCCGTCATTGTTAATGTTAAGAATAATATATGCTGCAAGCTTTCGGATAATCCCGTTATCACGAACGGAATAATGGATTGCATCGATGCAGGGCATTGGATATACCTTGAAAGTGGCCTGTTTTTCCAGTCTTCAATCTATGGCATGATTTTATCCGTAACATCTGAAACAAAACCCCCAGAAGCTTCACACTTGTAATTGTCCTCAAGAGTATCAGAGATTTGTCTGTGGAATACCTATGCATACATGGACAAAATTTTTATGGTCAATATCTGATATATCTTTCTAACGCTTTTTGAATACCTGTGATTCGGAGGTAGACTTGCGGTCCTGTGGGTCCTGAATATCCATACTCCCATATCAGCTGCTGGATAATGTTCCGTTTTCCATTTGTTTGCATCTTGTGTACTGGTTTCTTTTCTCTTGCCATAATAAAAGACCTCCTAATGCTTATATTTTATAATAGAAGACCTTATAAATCTTATTTATAGAAAAGCTTTCGCAGACTCGGGTGAAGCATTGCGCTTTCTTGTCTATTATGCTAAATCAAAATGCCAGGACTTGTGCACGCAATATTTAATCTCCATTATTTCCTTATTCAAATCTCATTCAGGCAGAAAAATAGTTTCTATGATAAGTTTTCTATATTTAAACTAATTATTCTATTATACTTATCTTCATATAATGAGTGGGAGTAGTGTTTATTAGCCTCATTCTTTAATATATGTTCTTTTCATTTGATACCAGTTGCCCAGTCCATATGAATAATACTAATTGAATTACTCCAATCTATCTTTCATTTTGAATGCTTGGTATATCAGAGCATTTATAAGGGAATTACACTGATAAAATCCCTTTTTATGTATATAGAACATTTAATTTATCATAAAATCATCATATTAATTTATAAATTAAAGGAGGAAAGTAATGTATATACTTTTACAGAAAGCCAATGCTAAAAAGAAAGTGTTGATTTTTTTAACTGTTATGTTTCTAATACTTTTATATTTTGTACAGTTTCATTCTTCGAAAGTAACTTCGGCGTATACAATGTCAGAAGATACGGTAGTTCCCAAACCTGTAAAGTATGATTCAACTGGTGCTACCACTTGGCCATGGGAGTATATGGCATATATGGTACAACCATATACATTAGGCATTTATGAAGGGAGAAATGGTTGGGATAAATTATATGATGAAATCAAATGGTTAACTCCGGGTTATGATAACATTTCAAATTCTTCGCTGACTATTATCCCACATGATTTATGGAGGTCGGTACTCAAAAATCGGGATAATTACGTAGTTCAATTTGTACTTGGAAGTACAAAAATATTAAAGAGTAGCGAAAAAAAAGATTCAGTTCTATATATGAAAGGAATTAATACAGCGAATGAAACGTCTTCAAGTGTGAAAAATGGTGTATTTTACGATAAATTAAAAGATTTAAGTGATAAACAAATACTTGAAGTATATAAATCTTTAGCTCAGAATAAGACTAATAGAGATCTTTCAGAAGGAGTATGGTATTATTTTACTACTCCCCAAAATGGAAAATATACTATTGGTACAAAGATTGATGAGTATTTACAAATAGAAAAGTTAGGAATAGATAAAAATGACATGGAAAAAGCATCTGATTTAAAATTAAAAGAATTATTTTATAGATATATTGATTTAATGTTAACATTATATTCTCAAATAGCAAGTACAGATTCTATAGCTAAAAAGGCATGGGAAAGTGCAATAGAAAATTATATAACTTCAGAACCTATAGGTTCCAATAGTTCAAATGATAGAAGTGAAACCAATAGTCATATCTGTATTACAAATGCTATTGTAGGTTATACAAAAATAGAGAAGGCTGAAGGTGCATATATATTTTCTGCACAAGATTACATAGAACGAATTTATAATATTCAAAAAGAAAAAAGTCTTACTTTTAAAGCAAATAAAGTTTTTGATATTGAGAAAGAAGACAAGTATTCAATTTATGGTAAAGAATATTATCTTCGGTTGGAGGAAGTTATAAAGTCGAGTATAAAACAATACAAAGATGATAAGGTCTTAGAAAAACAAACCTATCCTTATGAAGTGAGCGCCACAGCTTGGGGGACAGCCATTGTTTCAAGACTGTTACATAAATTACCATCAATTAATAAAAAAACTGCAACAATGGAATGGAAAACGGTGCACAATGATTTTAACTTTCAAGAGTATCTGTTATTAAGTAATGATTCTAAAAACTATGGAGTTATATTAGTACCAGCCTACTATACACAATCTCCTATTAATCCTAAATACGATGCAAATCTATCAATCCGTACTACCTTAAAACCAACCAAATACATAGCTATTGCTGAAACTGGAACCAGTTCCAAAGTGGATTTTAAAGCTATTAAACGTACTGGTTCTATAGAGGAGAACAAATCCATTGGGGATACGCCAGAATTAATACTTAAATTAAACGGAAAAAAGACCGATGATGATTGGAAAGATTGGGAGAAATTAATTGATCGTTATGATAAGTTCGATTTAAAAATAAATATCACTAGAAGTGTGAAAGAAACATCAACAATAAAAGCAAAAAAAATAACCCTTAATCCAACTACCTATGTTATTAATAAGAAAGGTATTACGAAAGAAACATTAAAAACGTATTTAACAAATAAAGAAAATGTGGAACTTAAATGGAGAGACACATCTATAGCTAATGTTATATTAGACCATGAAGAAGACATAAATTTTTATGATTATAAAGCGGATGTAACTATTTGGTATTATAAACAAAGTGAAGGAGTAGATGATAAGCAGAAGGTAGAAGCATCAACTAATAAAGTTGATATTACCTATACCAAAAAGACAGAAGTTATTCAGGATGGCACTTATGCTTCAAGTCCGGAGGCTTTCAGTGAGTTAAAGGACGGTACCATTTACCAGGAAGTTTTTGAAGCAATGGCAGGCGTTCCCTCAACCAGACCTTTATACTTTTCTGTGGGTGGCTCAGAATTTATTGCAGAACTACGGGTAGAGTATGCAGAGAATCAAACGGCCACAAGAACCTATAAAACCATTTTTGCAGGTACAGATTGTGAGTTTAAGAAAAATGATGCCTTAAAAGGAGGAGCCGGAACCTACAGTCATACGGAAACCTTTGTGGCAGATAATACCGGAAAGACAAATAGTAAAAGTGTGTTAGCGGAAAATTCGAATATCAAGACCCCGGACGGCAATCCATCAGCTAATTTTACAGTAAGCGGACATAACGCTTCAACGACCTTAACTGCTAAATGGACAGGAAACATTAGCAATTCAACATCAGAGCCTTCGGATGCTGGTTTATTTAATGAAGGACAGGAAGGAAGTCAATGTGCAGGGAATGCTTTTCAACCGGGAACCTTAAGAACAAAAGTGAAACCTTCCACGAACTGGGATGTAAATAGTTATAATACAGCACTTGAACAGGCAATAAGCTGGGCAGCAGGTATGGAAGCAACCAATGGAACTTATACTGTTCAAAGAATTGCTGACAGTGATGGGCAGATACGTCAGTACAAGGTAGGAGAGGCAGTGATAACAGTAGAGCTTTCAGGTGGTTCTAACAACCATACCAACACGGTTGTTAGAACTTACAGTGGCGGAATTTATACCTCCTCATCTGCCGCTGATGCAAGGCTTACTAATACAGATGAAGGAAAGCTTGGCAGCGGCTGGGGGTGGAGTGAAGGTAAGTTAGGGTATGGAACGGGGTATGTGGCAGGTTGTGGGCATGGTTGTACCAAGGAATGGGATACGCCTCCTTCTAAAGATAATCCGGGCAAATCGCATTCCCATAACCATGTATGCGGTTCCTTTGTACCAGCAGTGGACTTAACGCAGGCAGCTTCGGGAACCATTGGGTATACTATTATTGTAACCTTTAAAAATGGTAAAGTTATAAGTGGAGGCAATTATGATGGTGCTTTGGCCTTAACTGCGTCGGAAGTTAATGTTGGTGGTTCTTTGCCTGCTCATGCTCTGTGTGGTCCATGCTGTCAGCATGAATTGCCTTCAGTGGAGGATAACTGGTCCCAGGCGGTTACTTTTAATACGCTACGAATTACGGATGTACATGTATGGAAAATAGAAAAGGGCTATGTAGGCGGTATGACGAAGATTCGAAGTGATGCTGCTGAATATGCAGATGCTATCATACATCAGGGAAACCCAAATATTTTTTATAATATAGCAGCATCCTATAGTGGAAATGAGAATTCCACTATGTCCGGTCGAATTCGCTATTCTTTACAAAGAGAGCAAGGTGATTCTGTTGTTTGGAATGAAATGGTAGATGGTATGACTACAAGAAGTAAAAAATGCAATGGGCTGGCAGGTACCATAAGTGGTAGTAATCCAATTAAAATAGCAGCGAATCAAGGACATAACAATAAATGGGCTTCCGGAATCTTATATACAAATCCTGCATCCTCTACGACGGTTGACTATCATAAAGAGAAAGCGGATGCAATTGATAAAAAAACGATAGAGTATGAAAGATTCAATATGAGGCGTAACTTAAAAAATACTGTTACGGTTGTTGCAGATATGTTAATTTTACAAACCTCTAGTGGAGACCAGAGCTTATTGTACTATGCAGATAAGCAAACTAAGACAACGCAGCAGCAGTATGATGAGATAAAAACATCTTTTGACAAGATGTGGACGGAAAATCCCAATGCAGCAAAGTATAATGGCAAGGACTTAGTAATAAATATCGGTTCTTATAATGGACAATATTATAATACATCAACAAAATATAAAGGAAGCGGTAAAGGGGAAAAAATAGATACCATTTATGATGCGGATTTAATATCAGCGGTAGTAAATGACAATACAGAGGCCGGAGAAACCATAGGCCTTGCCAATACAGGTATGATGAGGATAGCCCAGTCATTTACGAAAGCGTCCGATGCTAACAAGTCAAGTCCCTCCCATAACCAGACAAGAATGCCAAGGGAAAAAGATTTACGTATCTATAATCCGGTAATTCAAAATCCAATCAATCCAAATGGGGAGTATGTCACGGGGCAGTCTTATACGTATTATAAGGAGCTGTTGATGTATGACTCCAGCGAATATCTAGACCCTATACACAAAAGTGAAAAAGATACAGTGTTGAATAGATATGGAATAACTTTGAAAAGCCGATATAGGGTTACAGATGAATCAGGCAAATGTAATGATATTGTGGTGCATGACCCGGTATCTGCAAGTGATGCAGTTATTGTGGCGAAACCACGTGAAGCAGATCAAAGAATTCAAAAATCTGCGTCATCTGCTCAGAGTTTGTTAAAGGAAATGGCGGAACTGGAAATCTGCCCCGGTACAGCAGCTCTTTGTGGCTTCCGTTACTTAAACTGTCAGTTTGAAAAGGAAAGTTCTCTGGCAAGCTTTGATTTCGAAGTGGTGGATACATATCGGGATGAATCAGAATCTGCCACCGGAACGCCGACGGGTTCAGAGGATGACAGAACAATTATAAGAAATATAATCAAATCAGGCAGCTCTTACAGGGATTATCCGTTAGGAGCAGGATTCGCCTTTTATAGAGAAGCAGGCAGCTTTCATGGATTTGGTTCAGGGAGATTTTTATCTGTGGATGGGATACGTACACAAATACCATTACAAGACTTTGGATTTTCGGGAAAAAGTTTAGAGCGTATCCGTGTGGAATGTAACCTATATATTCCATCTATATCTAATCGTGATCGAATGTTGTTTTCCTTTTCAGGGTATGGGTTTTATATTCCCGCAGGAAAGACCTATGGAGTTATTACTACGGGAAATGGAGAAGAACGTATAATGAGCGGAAACTTAATCGGCAGTCCTTTAAAATTTGGTCTAGTCATGAGCATGGGTTCAGTTACGGATTGTAATCTATACATGAATGATGTGCTACAGAGTGCCAGGACTAGTAGAAGTTCTAAGAATATTACAGATTCCTTAGTAGGTGATTTTTTAAACATCGGATGTTGGGAGTCTAATTCAGATTTTGCAACGGGATTTTATCTGGATAATTTAAAAATTATCCGTATGCCTGGTACCACTGAGCATACAGATGCCTGTTATGTAACTACAACTATCCATGAAGCAACTCTCCAATATCTGCAAAAGGCATATGTGGTAAAAGATTTTGCCTATACCGGAACCGTTCAATCTTTTACTGCACCAGTAAGCGGGAATTATAAACTTGAAGTATGGGGGGCCAGTGGTGGTGATGGAATTAAGAATGACCAAGCCATAGGAAGCCATGGAGGTCTTGGAGGATATTCCAGTGGTATGATATCTTTAAAGAAAGGGCAGACAGTTTTAATAAATGTAGGTGGTGCAGGTACCATGAGTACCGGACTAGGTACAGGTGGCGGCTATAACGGTGGAGGAAATGGAGGTAACTATGGATATGGAGGAGGAGGTGCAACAGATATCCGAGCAATAGATTCTCCTGTAACGATAGCTTCTCTGGATTATTTCGAAGATAACGGCACCTTATCTGGTTCCGGACAACAGGTAAATGGATGGAATGATAGTGGTGAAGATAAAATAACATCTTATGATACAGATACAGTTACTGTTAAGAAGATATGGTCTGATGGCTGGCTAACTCCGATGGGTGATAATCCCTTACTTAATGTAGATAGTAAATACATTGATACGATAGAAATAAGGTTGAAAAATAATACAAATGGTTCCTTTATGCAGATTCATTATGCCATTAACGGTGAATGGCATAATGAACCGGAGTGTATTTATCTGGACGGTTCCAACATAATTAGTAAAAATGGTGATGGATTTGCGACCTACAGGGTTAAGATTACAGATAAAAACACTTCGTGGGGAAGTGGCAAAATAACAGGGCTGCGTCTAGATTTATGTAATAGCCCTTTAGGAACCAAATCAGGTAGCTACGTTCTTGATTATATCCGGTTTATTAATTCAACCGGAACCATAGGTAATAATATTATCGCCAAAAACAGCAGTACTTCCATAGGAAAATTTTATGACGAAGCTGCATATGATGCCAATGTCTCAAGGCTAACTTTAAATAACGGTGAGCATGCTATTAAAGTAGCAAAAGGGGCCTATCATCAGGCAGCCTCTCTTCCTAATGTATTTACAGCGGGTCATCAGTATATGGTAGTTTTTGATGCCTGGTCAACAGAAGAGGGTGATGTGCTTCATATAGATGCGCATCCTGATACCTTGCCTGAAAAAATATTTGGATTGACAACAGAAAGAACCACATATTCCTTCTCAGTAACTTCTGACTTAGCGCAGATGAACAATGCTGCATTACGGTTCTTTGACAGTGGAGAGACACCAGAAGGGGATATGTATGTTACAAATATAAGAGTTTATGATGTAACAGCTGATTTTAGGAATCGCATTCTGGTAGCTGGAGGTGGAGGCGGAGCTGATGATTCCACCGGAGAAGCAGTTGGAGCGGTTAATGATGGTTCAGGAGGTGCAGGTGGTGGTTTTAAAGGTGGCAATGCCTTCGCAGATGGTGTGAGAACCGCAGGAAAAGGAATTACTATTCCAGGCAGTGTAGAGGTCGGAAAAGAGTTTCCATATGATTATAGTGGTACCTCAAAGGCAGTGATTCTATCAGCGGGAAAATATAGGCTGGAGGTTTATGGAGCTCAAGGTGGTTCCGGTAATCGGGGTATCGGAGGCCTTGGAGGATATGCATCCGGTGAGATAACATTAACTACAGAAACAGAGGTAGTAATCAATATTGGTGGTATAGGGGAGGGCAGACAGCAGTCGGGATTTTATTCCAATGGTCCTAATGCAGGAGGTTATAATGGAGGTGGTGCGTCGGGAAGAGATACCGATTATAACGATAACGGTGTAAATGAATTAGGTGGAGGTGGTGGAGGTTATACCACAATTAAGATAAATGAAACAGCTATTGTAACCGGTGGCGGTGGTGGTGGGAATACCTATACTAACAGTCCGGGAAGCAGAGGGACTGGAGGAGCCGGTGGTGGAAGTTATAACAGCCCTGGCACATCAGGTATACTGGCAGACTCCGGAGGCATCCCTATTGGTGGTGTATTTGCCAGAGAGTCAGAACTCTATAAAGCGACGGGTTATGTGAATGGAAGTTTGGCTGTTAATGGTAGTGTTCAGGAAGGGGTGCGGACAGGCAATGGTTTTGCACTTATTACCTGCATTGGTACAGCAGAGGTAAATAATGGTGACCTAGATGCTGGTTTAGGTGGCACACAAATAAAAGGATATCAGACAGGTATTGGTGAAAGTGCCACTACAGATACGGATACCGGCGGAGGAGGAGGAGGCTATTATGGCGGTTATGCTACAAATTTCTATAACGGAGGAGCCGGAGGCGGTTCTGGTTATATTGGTGGTGTGACTGAAGGGATTACCATAGATGGAGATAGTGTCATACCATCCGTTTCTGGAGGTATAGGAACCGGACATATTGGGAATGGATATGCCAGGATAACCTATTATGCAGCAGGCAGTGTAAAAGCTGACTGGCCATATGAGGTGTCTGAGAATAATATCCATATACCAACTATCAACTGCCTAACCGGAAGTTCCAAAGCGTTTACATTAAGCCTGACGGCCATGAATGGCGGAAACCTAACCGGAATGAAACAGTTACTGGGAGATACTCTGTGGAATCAATTTGCGGCATACTTTGGAATCAAAAGTGGTATGACAGCGAATGTAACAAATGCAAGTGCTCTGTCATTTCTTAGAAACCACATGGAGGAAATTCCTTATACTATTGGCGGCTTCATAAATCCTATTTGGGATTGCGACGGACTCTATAATGCACATGTTTGCACCGATAATTGTCGCACGGAAAGGGATCTTGACTGCCAGGAACCACACCATTACGGGCACCATTATGATTATAGCAATGAACTATGCTATAGTCCCTGTAATAATGATCATAATCATAAAAGCGGTCTGCATACGGTAAAGGATAAAACAGGCAGTGGTACCATTGCTATGGGAGACTATATCAACATTGACAACTATTTCCAGGTCTATTTTCCAAACCGTGGTGACTTTTATGAAACTACGGCATTCGGAATCCCAAGTACGATAAAAGAAAAAGGAAAAGGATATACAAACCGTATGGACACTACAGAATGGACCAGGGAGAAGTGGATACGTTTTGAGTTCTCTGTGCTATATAACCGGAACGGAACCTGGGAAGAGTATCTTACAGGTGAGTGGATTCCGTTGGAGGTAAGAGATTCTGAGGGTAGTATCATTGAGTACTATGATTTTTACTGCTTATTAAGTAATGTGGAAGTACCTGCTGCAAGAGTTGATTTTCTTGTAGAAGCCATTAACAATAACCCATCCCCTGGTGGGCAGACCAACATATACCTGAGAGATAATGTAGTACGAAGTGATCTTCCCTCCTGGACTAATGAGTTTGTTAGAAACTTTATGAGAATAGGTAGTAAAAAGGCAGCTTACCACACAGCCTATAAATATACAGTAGTAGATTTGGTTGGGCGTATCGGTAACTTAATCGGAGAGGATACTGAAGATTTAAGGTTCAGCAATCTATTTAAAAGTACGGCAAAAACGCAGGGCTGGCTTATTGAAGGGATTCTAAAAAATGTCAATGCAGAGGTTTCGGATAAGTATTTATCCTGGCATTATCATAATGGGACTTATGGAATGGATGTTAGGGGCAATACGGTGTCTAAGAAGAATGGAATGTATAATACCTATGGAACCCAGGGTTGGACTCAGAATGCAGGTGCAGTTCCTTTTCCTTTATCAGGAGATAAGAACACAGTGGCTGTTTTGAAAAATGAGAATCTAAAGCTTGGCTATAATTTGCTTATGGACATAACTACCATAGGTAATTATGATGATGGAAAAGTTCAGGTTATTCCTTACTTTTATGCATTGAATACTAGTACAAATGCAATATACCCGGTGGATGCCTATCTATTTCATGACAACAACTATGAGCCTATCAATTATTTTGGGTTGATGTCAGAGTATTATGATGAAAACCGAAACTTGACAGGAGAATATCAAATCTTAAAAGATACTCTATATCCTTATATGATGAAGCTTAACTGGGTTAAGGAAAAGGGGAGGAGAAACTATTCCGCAGAAGAAGCAACTATAACAGAAAAATTGGCGGAAACTAACTATGAATACGTTAGAGATGAGGATTACAACGTAATTGGAACAAAGCTATTAACAATACCCTATGGAGAAGATTATGCTCTTGGAACCATTCAAAATCTATTAATCGGTGCAAGAGGCAGGACCTTTGTGGGAAGCAGCAAGGTAACTGCCATAGATATAAATGGGGGAACGGAGACAGATATCATGAAGTACTTTGACCCGATGTACTTTTGGCAAAGGGGCCAGAGGTGGCATATGACAGCAGGTCTTCCGACTTCTGCAAGATTTGTAGTATACAGAAATGGCAAGCACATAAATCCGATAGAAAAAATAAGTGCAGGAGGTACTACCATAAATGCAGTAGAGGAGGTAAACGGTAATGAATATGTAATCCTTATGACAGCCAAAATTATAGCTTATGGAGACACTTGGACGCTGGAATATAACCAGGGAAAAGACAACGGAGGAGTAGTTATTGGAGGTAAGACCTTTCAGTTTGGCTCTGATATACCTAACTTGTTAGCTGTATATGACACGACCGGTAATACCATTGATGTAGATATTATTGGCACTCATTAGAAGAAGAACTGTGTATAAAAGAGGTTAAATCTAGAGAAATATAAAAAAGTTAAAGTGGTACTGAATGTAAAGCCGCGCAATGACAGAAGCTCCATGACGTTTTTTACACTGGATAAAAAATCAATTAAGACCAGAGTAAAAATCTGTTATGGAGCTTTTGCTTTATTAATCATAGGTTCTCTAAAATAAAGCCCACGGATAAAGTCCATGAGTATTTAAAAGAATTGTATAGAAACAAAAATTATTTACAAGAGTAATCATACTGTAATTAATTATATTACAGAGATATAGAGTGAAGAATCTTAAAAAGAAGGTGAGAATTTGAGGCATATTAAAAAAGTACTATACAGTATCCCTTTTCTGGCATTGGTGTTATTATACATAACGCTGCCTGTTTCTGCAGCGACAACAGATGATTTAAGAGAATTAATAGGCAGCAGTAGAATAACGGACGAAGCTTATATTAAAGAAATGAAGCAAATTATATATTATTATAATTCAATGGAAAGAAAAGAACAGTTATTTGAATTAATGAAAGGACTGGGCAATGAAAAAGAAGCAAATGATTATGAGGAGTTATTAAAGAAAACGTCGGTAGCAGTGGATAAGCTTATAAAAGATTTTAAAGCTGCAAAATCACAAGAGGTATTATTGGAAGATTATAATGATATTTATACTCTGTTAAAAAAAATAGATGCCGTGTCAGTAGCAAATACGATATCCCCGGCAATCTATACAACAAATATAAAGGAGATAGAAGATTTATTTCGTTATGCTTTAAGTGTTAAAAATAGTATGGATGATAATACAGAGATAGGAATAATTGGTGAAGAGTTGTTACCCCCTTCCGGTAAGGATTTTCAGATACTGCGCTCTTTTGGTGAAAACAAAATTATACTAAGTAAACCAACTATAGAGACAAGTAATGGAATTACTATGTCTGTACAAATGAATTCGCAAGTTTATTCTCAATTTAATGGTGTAGTTGAGAGTGTCCAAAAAACAGAAGATGGTTACAGGGTTGTAGTAACAACCGGAAAGTCCATTGAATGTACGTATAGTACTATAAGGAATGTAAAGGTAAAAAGTGGATCAAAAGTGAATCAATATGATGTAATAGGGACTGCAAGTAACAATAATCTTTTGTTTAGTATTCAATTGAATACGGTATTCATAAATCCTTTATATTTATATGGCACAAAAGGAATAACAGCATATGAAAAATGGATGGCTGCAAATCCTGAAATGGTTGTCACTAGAGCGGATTTTTCCTATGTATTAAAAGATATTGCAGAAGAATTGGAATCTCAGCAGATATCATCAAGTATAGTGAATGATGAAGGTGAGATATCAGAGATAATTTGGGAGGAAGGTTATGAAGCACCTAAAATGCCTGACAATTAAGCCTAAAATAGTAATTGCAGTGATAAGTTTATCCATCCTTTCTTTTATAGGTATAGCAAGTTTAAAATATGGTCTTTGGAAAGGAAAGAATGCACAGGAGAATAAGGGGTTAGATAATAACACTCAATTTGAAAATTATATAGTAGTTAAACGAGTAACTGAAAAAAATAAAAAGCAAAGTAATATATGGGAGTGGAGGCAGGATATTATTACAAAAAAAATTGGTTTCTATTACAATGATGAACTTACAGAAATTATAAATAGTACCTATCTTCGAGAGGAAATTATGCAGACAATTATTCCAGAAGAGTCTGAACGCAGTTCATTGGAGGAATATAAAAGTAAAGATATACCTATTTTATATACTTGCGATAACTATATTACTTTTGAGTATATCTCTTATCTACAATATAATGGTTGGAAACTGAGACGGTGTATCGAACTGGAAAAATCAATAGAAATCTATTTAGACAATGGGAAAACATTCTTGCGATTTTTTGTGTTTCGAGATGGTACCATGTTTGATGAATTGGATGAGACAGCAGAACTTACAGATATAACAGCAGAATTATCAATAAAATAGTAAATGGAAAAGAAACGAATATACACCATGTTTGAGGCTTATCATAGTTATGAGTTTTATATATAACGAACGGGCTAATGGTGTAGTAAAAAATAACTGTATAGAACCTATAAAAATATATGAATGATTCATTTTTAGTAAGAATCATTCATCATATTATACATAGTGATTTTTAAATAGGTAATAGGGAAATTATTTTTGAATTACATTCGTTGAAGATATTGTTTCCCAATTGTATAACATTTTTTTAGAGAAAGGAGCTATCCTTATGTATTCGAAAAGAAGGTATATAATTTATGTAATAATCTGTATGGTTATACTTGGTGTATTTGGTATTAGTGTTTTGATGATTCAAAAACATTATAATGAAAAGATTAGAGAGGCAGAGGAAGAAATACGCGTTTTAAGTACGGAACTTGAAGCAATTGGGCCTATGGGAGTTATGTATCAGTTAGATATGGATGTTAAAGCTGGTAATGAAGCAAATGATTATGACCTAATTGAAGTTGCAGTACCGGAAGCAGCGATCCCTGAAGAAGCAGCGTTACCTGAGGATTTGGAGGGAAAAAGTTATAAAATTGATTTGAAGGCTGGTTTTTATCTTACCAAGGATATGTTGCTTGATTATGATTTGACAGATGATATGAGAAAGTTAGATGTTGTTTTTAACGAAATACCCATTGGATTAGAAGTAGGAGATTACATAGATGTAAGAATTTCGATGCCCTTGGGACAGGATTTTTGTGCCATGCCTCATAAAAAGGTGGTAGCTATCAATGGTTCAACTATTAAGTTAATTGTTACTGAAAAAGATTGTTACACTTATGAATCAATGAAGACAGATTTATCTATTTACTCCGCTACAAAGATATATGCAACCCAGTATGTAGAAGCCGGCATACAAGAGGCCTCGATTGCCTATTATCCAGTTACACTTGAAGTGCTTGAAACTCTTATAAAAGACCCTAATATTGACACAGCAGATTATAGTGATGTTCTTATTAGACGTGAATTGCTTGAAACGCAGCTTATGAATTCGGATAAAGTTGATATTGAAGAAAAAGTAACAAGAGGGAAACAAAATATAAGTGATAAATTTGCTGATGCCAAGAAGAATTATGATCAGATGCAACTGGATAAAGAAAAAGAAGCTGCGAAAGCAGAAGCAAGGGAATCTACAAAATAAGTCAGATAATTTCTATATATGTTGCTGACACTTAAATGCAAAGAAATTTAGAGGAGTGGAGATAAATATGGCGAATTTATTAATAGCAGGGAAAATGGATAAAAAGATGTTAGTGTATCCTCTTCTCAGAGTATTATCCATAGAGGGAGATGTCCTTTTTATCACGGATGATATCTCCTTTAACCGTCTATTTGACGGAACTCAGTCTGGGAAACACCAGAACATCACATTGTACGTTGGAAATGCCGTACCTTCTGGGAGAAATGAATCGGAATTGTATAAGAATGTATTAGTGGTCTCGGAAAAAATAAATTCGGAAGAATTAAAAAGATACGATGCAGCACTAATTGTATATGGGCCAGATTACTCCTTTTATGGACAGGACTTAATCGAAGTTATGGAGAAAATAAATGATTTAAATAATGCAGGACATGTCAGGGCAGTGTTACAAAGTATTTATCCGTTAAAAGCAGCAGGAAATATAATGATAAGAAAACCGGAGCATTACTTTTATATAAGCAAAGTAGAGGAGATGAAAGAACTTTTACCATGTAAGGATATCTGTGTTGAAAAGCTTCTGATAAATACATTTGCTGATGCGCTAAATATTAAGCCAAAGCAGTTTGCCAATCTGCTTAGGTTAAAGCCCTATGATGTTTCAAAGAAAGTAATAGCTAAAAGCTTTTTATGAATGAATGTTTGCGCTGCATAAGCGGCAGCATGAGAGGATGGTTGAATAAAAGATACAACCCCTTGATTAGTATGCGACAAAAGTTCGCAGATGGGAGCTATAAAAATGAATATTGCAATAATTTCCCCGCATACGTGCCAAAACGGAAATACAACAATAGCTTCTCTTGTGGCATATTCTTTAGCTTATAAGAATAATAAGGTATGCATCTCTCATTCCGAAACATATTCAGATGCATTTATGAAATACTTTGGAGTAGAAGTCATGATAGAAGAAAAGTCCAAATCACTACAATTTATGAATTTAATTCAAAGCGGAGGCTTATGTAAAGAAGATATTAGTGATTATTGTTACAGTTTAAGTGACAAACTTGAACTATTTACACTAAATATAAAAGATTTAAAAAGAGATGAATTTTTTGACTTTAATAAATATATATCTACTATATCTTTTATAAGTACAAATTTCCCACATGACTATGTAATTTTCGATGTAGATGACAATTGTCTGGAGTCTCCGGTTAATAGGGAAATACTATCTCATGCAGATTTAGTAATTTATGTACTTACCCAGTCCAGTACAGAGCTACATAAATTCTCCGATGAGAAAAAAACATATTTTAAGGCGGTTGGCAGTATACCATGTCTTGTAATTGTCAATAAATTCTGCAATATGATAGGTGATATTGATGATACGGCGAAAGAACTGGGTATCAGAAAGCCAAAGAAATGGTATAAAGTTAGGTATAATCCATGGATTATGTATGCTCATAACAATGGTGTACTTCCTATGCTTATGAAACGAATGAATGAAAGAGATTACAGAGTGCTTGATATAGATTCAGATATCCAACAGGTGGTTTCGGGAATATTAAGTGTAAAGCGAGCGAAGACCCAGATACAGATTGATAAAAGGAAGGCAAGGTGATGAACATGGATAACCTGAAATTAATATTCATATCTTTGATTTGCATCTTTACTCTTGTGTTCCTTTTATACTTGTATGCCAGAGGGAAAAAACAAGTAGTTGTAACAGAAGAATTATCCACATTTGAAGATGTTCTTGCAGCAATTAAGTTATATATGGTAGATCTGGTGAAAGAAGATAATATTCAGGTAAAAACTCTTGAGGAATATCTTAAAATAAAGAAAATTAGAGCAAAAAATAAAGATGCCTTAAAAAAAGCGGTATACGGAATCATCGGTGCCAAAGGCATGGTTCAGAGTTTAATCAGAGATTTTTTAAGACCTCGTCTTACACCGGAGCAAATAAGGCATATTCTTGGAATTGACGGAGAAAGTGATCCCGAAAAACATATAAAATTTGAAATAATTATGTTCCGTTACAAACAACTATATGATGTGGATGCGTTGGCAAAGTGGATACTCAAAAATAACTATCATCTACCAAAGCAAGCTCTTGGTCCGTCAGCAAAAAATACAACGGCCTACTACATAACAAAGGCAGATTTAGCAGATAGTTACTACAAAGAAAATATTACATTAAATGATAATGAAGTGTATGATTTATTTGCTATTCTTCTATTTCAAAAATATGTGGGCTGGGGTGATATAGATACGATTACGGAGATGAATGTCAACGGTTATAATCTTGGGGTTTCGGGTTCTGTTATGAATGCAGTTAGTATCAGGCCTTCTATGGGGAAAAGTAAGCGAATTGACGGGTTCGGAGAAAGTGATGCACTAAATTCATTTTGGTTGTTTTTTCGTGGAGTATATATCCATTTTTTATTTCTTGAATTTAGCTCAGAGGATGAAATTAGGAGAATTATTCAATTGCTGGTTCGATACAATTCTCCAGGACCATTATCAGCAAAAAGAGGATACATTGTTAATTCTATGTACGATAAATCCCGTATTTTAGCAATCAGACCGCCTGCGGGTGAATTCTGGGCGGCCTTTGTTAGAAAGTTCACTTTGGATAAGAATACTCCAATTGATCTTATCATAAAGCCTGGAATCCATAATGGTGAACTTCCGGTTAAATTCACTGAATTTTTAATGAAAGGAAAAGTTACTGCTGCAATCACAGGACGTCAGGGTACCGGTAAGACCACATTTTTAAAAGCAATTGTTACCTATATAGATCCGAAATTAAATCTGCGTGTATTGGAAATGGCTCCGGAGATGTATTTAAGAGAGTTGTTTCCGGACAGAAATATATTCTCTGTACATGAGATTAACACAGTATCCTTGGAAGAATGGCAGGATGCCTTTAAAAAATCCGATGCGGGAGTAACAATTATAGGTGAAATTGCTACAGATCCGGTGGCTGCAAGAGCAATACAACTTGCTATGACAGGATCTATCTTTACTATTTTTACACATCACGCAAATGAAGCAAAAGATCTGGTACTTACTCTTAGAAATTCTCTTGTAAATGCCGCTGGATTTGATAATATGACTACGGCGGAGCGTCAAGTGACAGAAGTACTAAAAATGAATATTCATTTTGATATAACACCTGACGGAAAACGTTATATTAAACGAATTACAGAAATTATTCAGATGGAAGAAAGCATTCCGTATCCTGAAATAGATCCATGCAATGTGGAATTAAGTCTTGCAAATGCTACGATTGAGCATTACCAGAGAACAACGGATCGTATATCCTTTGAAACGAGAGACTTACTTATATATGACCTGGAGAGTGATACCTATAGAGCAAAGGACCTGCCGAGTGATTACATGATACATAAAATTATGGAGGGGTTGCATAAGGAGGAGCGAAGCGAATTTAGTAAATTCTTAGATTATTACTGGAAAGGTGTTTCAGCAGGGGGGTATACCGGAATCCATTATGATTACGAAACGGAACATAATAGTATGTTAACAGAAGATGATGTTTCAGAGGATGAAGCTTTAGAAAATATAAGTGCTTATTTAAGAAATAGATTTAATTTTGGAGATGATGAGGAGTAAATTTCAATTTGGGCAGTATTGCAAATTTGTACCTGCGGTTGAAAACTTGCAGGCATCGGAAAGGGCATGAGTATTAAATGAAAGAAATATTAATATATTTAACTCCCAATTCTATAATACTGTTACTTGCCTTGGTATTACTAATGGGGGCGGGTCTATTTTTAATGAAGGGCCCAAAAAATAGGAAGAGTTATCGTAAGACAGGGATATTTACAGCAATATACGATGAATTGACAAAGCTTCCTATTGTAAAAAATTATGTAAAAAAGAAAACAATGCAGTTATCAGCTATGTCTGTTTATTCAAAAGAGGAAATAAAAAGCAAAGCCTCTCTCTATTTCATTATATCTTTTCTCACATTTGTGGTATCTTTGCTTGTTGGGATATTTATATATGATGATTATGTAAGCGTAGCGTTGGTAGGTGTAGGCGGGTATATAATCCCAACAATAGTGATAGAAAAAAATATAAAAAGGATGCATGGGATTGTAAGTTATCAGCTTAAATATGCAATCGAATCTTTAAGACTTGAATATCTAAAATGTAATGATGTTATTGAAGCACTTGAACATGTTGACTATGGCAAGAGGCTTACAAAAGCATTTTCTTCCTTGCATGAAATACTGACTTCTGCGGGTTCCGATACAAAAATAAAAGAATATAATGAATCAATCCCATTTATACATATGCAGACTCTTGCTCAAGTTTGTTACCATGTTAATAATACAGGAGATACATTTGATGAAAATGGATATTCATCCTTTGTTAATGCATTATTAATCATGATGAAAGATTTGAATGATGAAATCGGACGATTAACCTATCAAAAAACAAAGTTCGGAAAGTTAGAATATCTGTGTCTGGTTGCTATTCCCGCCACAAAAGTAATGGAAGTATTCTTGTTATCCAGTATGCCCGGAACGGCTATTATTTTAAAAGGCATATTAGGATATATATTTAAAATTATTATCATTGTTATAAGTTTGACAAGCTATACTTATGTAGCTAGGGCAAATAGTATGTCTTTTTTTAAAAATGATGACAGGAATATGATTTTAAATAGATTATTAAAAAGACGTCTAGTATTTTCCTTCGCAAAACAGATATCACCAAAAAATATGGTACGAGTTCAATTTGAACAAAAACTAAATGATGCGTTTTCTAAAAAATCTGTAGAAGAGTTCTATCTAGGAAAGGCTGTTTTATCATCAGCGATTTTTGTTTTCTCTATGATATGTGTACTTAGCAGCATAAATATTGGAAGAGACTATATGAGAAACAATTCCGACTCCTTGTCTTTAATTAAAGAAAATCCCACTTATGAGTATGACCATGATGATATTATTTCTATGGATAATTATTATATGCGCATGAGGGATAAAGGGTATATTTTTGAAAATGAAGAAATTAGAGTCCTAATAACAGATACAATAACAGGTATAACTGATATGGATATAGAATCTCAAATATCCAGAATGAAAACAAAGTATGATTATTTAAGCAATCTCTATTTTAGATGGTGGTTTATCCCTATTTGTTTCTTACTCTCAATTGGAGTTTGGTTTATACCGAATAGGCGACTAAAGAAAAGAATTGAAATATTAAATATAGCTGCTGAAGAGGAATTCCTACAGATTCAAACAATTACTACCATTTTAATGAGTATAAATTGTGACACCATGGAAGCAATCGGTTATCTGAGTGAATTAGTTACTATTCATAAAGATATGTTTCTTTATTGCTATTTGGGCTATGCATCAGATCCTGAAAAAGAATTAGATATCATGGAAATTAAAACACCTATTCAGGATTTTAAACGGTATATAAGAAAATTAAAGCTGACTATTAATGAATTATCTATGGAAGATGCATTTGCAGATTTAAAAATTGACCGGGAACATATCAGTCGTATGCGTGATGAAAAACTTCGAGATAATATCGACAGAAAACGAAATGAATGCGGTCTAATTACCAAAATAGGTTTATCTGCTGCAATTGTCCTCCTATTTGTATTTCCACTAATGTATATAGGTTATACCAACATGATGGATGGACTTAAAACCCTTCAAGGCTTATAAATAAAGGGTTTAGCAGAAATATTATATTAAAAATATCTGTACAGAAATGATTAAGGAAGTGTGGTTAAATCACAAAAAACTTATATTATTTAACATAATAGTTTTGTAGGAGAAATTAAACGTATTTAGTTGTTTAAGTTCTCAACCCAAAAAATAAAATCCGTTAAACGGTGAAAAGGAGTGTGAAATCTATGGCAGGT
Organism: Anaerocolumna cellulosilytica; assembly: GCF_014218335.1. Classification (GTDB taxonomy): domain Bacteria; phylum Bacillota; class Clostridia; order Lachnospirales; family Lachnospiraceae; genus Anaerocolumna; species Anaerocolumna cellulosilytica. The sequence continues at coordinate 744,349 of NZ_AP023367.1, forward strand.
ATCGGTGATGAAGGCATTGAGACATCGAAACTTGGAGCTGCGTTGTTCGCATTTGGATTTTTTTTAGCTATCGCTATTATTATTTTCACAACTGGAAAAACGATTGCAAACAACGGTAGTGACAAAGTACAAAAGCAGTTGGAGATTCTCCAATTGTCTGAGTTTACAGATTATGACCAGGCAGTAGTGTTAGGGAATAAGCTAAGGGCAGCATATGATGCTTTTGAAGGTAAGCCATATGCTGTAATCGTTGGGACTAGGAACCTTATCGATTGCCAAAGCATTAGCGGTATTGAATTTACCGGTGATAGTGATGATTTGGATATGCTGATTGAGACGGACATAACTACAACAAATTCAGAGGGTAAAACCAATGCAACAGTTTATGGAATGAATTACAATGCATTACTTCCAAAAGATACAGAACTGGAAATGAAAAATGGAAGTTTCATTACGACTTCTTCCTTTGCAGTTGATGACAAAACAGGTGCAATTAAGTTTAATAACGATATTGCCAATACCAAAAAGCAGGGTCGTACCGAATATATTGCCTCTGGAGCCAAATTCCAGTCAAATCTGATTAAAGATACTACAGGTGAAATTGTAGGTGTTTTTTTCTATCAGGTAGCATCCAACAATTAAAAAGCCCCAAAGATTAAAAAGTAGCAGTCTCTACTGCTGCTTTTTGTCGTATCACAAAGCGATCCATAAAAGCTAACTTTTAAAATGTTTGTATAGAACAATAAATAGGATAATAGAGGTACACTGTAATTTATCATACTATAATTACAGTTATTAATTTGAATTATTAATTAAGTTTTTGATTGGAGTTTTTGAGATTAGGTTACAAATAAATAATAAATCGAACTAGTATATACAGAGAAGGATTAGAACTATGGATAATGAAAATGTACAAGATATATTCGGGATAGCAATACAATTCATATTAATCGGTCTTTTTTTAACATTTTGCATATTTGCCTTCCACATAAGGTCTTCCTTTGCTGTTACAAGAAATGAACAGATAGATAGTACCAGAAAAATCCGAGAGGCCAGGCAATTCAGCAAATTCAAGCAGAATGAATGTACAGGACATTTATGTGATGGACATGTTTATGGTGATGATATCATAGAGTTGCTTCGGGAACATGCAGCAGGTGATTTAGAAATTTATATAAATAAAGTCTCTGAAACTGGTATAAGCCTTCGGCTTAATAGTGAAACATCAGTAAGAGAGGCCAATCTGTTTACCACTAGTTCATTAAATACTCTTCTTAATACACAGTCAGAATTTCACCCCTATTTAATATATGATGGCGGAGATGTAACAAATTCAATCTATTATAATAAAAATTCAACAGGACAAGTAACTGGTGTTGCATTTGTGTGGATATCAGATAATAAATAGGAGAATTATCATGAGATCGAATGAAGTTACGGATACATTGTCTTTAGGCAGTGAATTGATTCTTTTTACGTTGCTTTGTACCTTCCTTGCAATAGTTTCAATACAAGCTGGTAATATACGAAGTGCCAAGGAGCTGAAAGAAAATACAATGATATCTGTCAGGGAAAAAAGTGAGTTGTATTATTATAAATATGCAGAACATGTTTCCGGTTCTGATATTGTAGAACTTATTATAAAAAACAACAGTAAATACGATTACTATATCAAGTTATCTACTATAAATACCAATATAGAAATTACAAAAAGCAGAGCAAAAAAATTAATGGAGAAGGGTGAAAATAGTGAAATACTCTGGACCCAATCGTATCTTACTAACAATATTTTCGTTGAGCATATATATTCCTCCTATGATGTACGAATGCAAGAAGATAAGAATGGGGCTCTTTCCTTTTATTTTACAGAAAGGTGATGAATGTGAATAAAGCAGGCGATACAGCAATGGATATGCTGAAGTTAGCGGTTGGTATTATATTTTTTGCAGCCATGTTAGTCTTGGTAGTAAAATCAGCAAATGTTGGAACCGGAATGTTTCACACCAGCTACAATAAGCTTGATGAAGCCCAGTTAAAAGCAGATACCTGTAATTTAGCTTCTTTAAAAAATACTACTATCAATATCCCAGGTGGTTCTGTATATGCCCTACTCGTATATAATGAAAAGAATATTGGTGAAATTATAAGCTATCTTTACCCTGATAATGGTAAAAAGTATACTGTAAACGATAATCTTTTGGCTTTATTGAAAGGAGATATTAACATAACCGTGACCTTAAATAGCAATACAGGACTATATGATATAGTTCTTAAAAAATAAGGAACGTATGAAAAAATCTTAGCTGACAAAATACGTTAGATAAGTATCTCTATCATTTCACACAGGAAGAACCCCAAAGTGTTAGGGTTCTTTATCCTATAGTTTGTGCATACGGTGACATGTTTGGAGGGAGGAAAACAAAAGCATTTTTTAAAATCCTGGTATGTACGTGAGCAAGTACAGATAGCACTAGAGCACATAGATTGGAGTTGCTATGAAAAAAACAATCATTGAAATGTTAGATTTGGCACTTTTAACAGTAGTAATCAGTATTATACTAATAAATGGATTATCTGTCTTATATCAATGTAATAGACAAGCTATAAACGCTTCAATCACAATAGCGGATAAAAATACGAATAAAAAGAACGGATTTGGGATCACTGAGTATGGAAATTATGATAATACATTAAACAAATATGAGATAGCCCTTATAGGATACATGAAAAGTAAGGAAGAAAATAAATCCTATCAACTGACGATAAAAGAAAAGGATGTGAATTCTATGTATGAGATATGGAATCTGATTGGTGAAGATGCAGATGCAGCAAGATATTCAATAAAATATAAGTATAGAACAAAAAAATACAATATTATAAAGGAGGCGTATGAACCAAATTGAAAGATGGGTTTATAGCAAGGGTAATCAGTCTGGTATTAATTATTATTATGTTTATTATCTGCCCATATATCTATTCATACTCCATGACAGAATGGGAAAGTCGAAGAGTATTATTAAATGATGTTAGTAGCTTCCTAGATAAAGTAACTGATAAAAGAAGTATATCTCAAGATGATTTGAATGAATTTAGTTTACAGGTGGCATCCAGTGGCAAAATACTTAATATTAAAGTTGAAAGGTTAGTAAAGGTGTACACAAAAAGAAAAGATGGAACAATAAATATTACGTACATAGTAGCAGATAATAATTCAGAATTAAATCCAAGAGATATAGTAAGAGTATCACTTAATGAAATAACTACTTCAACATACAGTAAAATAATGTCTACATTTTTAAAATTAAATGAAGATAACTATTCACTAACCATGTCAGCAACGGTTCGTTAAAGGAGGAAAGTAATGAAAAAAAAAATCTACATATATATTTTAGTTTGTACCTTTGTATTTAGAATTATTTCACCGGCTTATATAAGTGCAAGTACTGTTTATTATGATGAGTATGTTACAGTATCTTATGTATCTGACATTAGTGGCACATCTTTTCCCTCTACTAAGACCAGTTATCTCTGGGAAGGGGAACATATGGTGTACAAATTTCAGCTATCTGAGCCAACAATAATTAAAGCATATTTTAGCTGGAGTCAAAGTGATGAAGTGCCGGGAGGAATAGCCTGGTTTTCAAAAGATATGTATGGGGTTGATATAATAGGTAATACGGCAGCAATCAGTTCTAAAAATAAATACAATCTTATATTATTAGAACCTGGAACGTATTATATCAATTATTCCTTTGGAAAAAGAGGTTCTTATAAGAATGCATATAATATTGGCTTATCTATCGCAGGACAAAAGGTTAATACGAATACTTTAGTATCTGCTTCCTCCTGGGAGAATCCCAATGTAATTAGGACTGATTTTTATTATGAGGGATTTCTAAGTAACTTACAACCATCAGCACATTATCTATTTTCAGTTAGCAGTAAAAGCTATGTGACTATTGATTATCTCTTTAAACAGGTCGATAACTTAAAAGCAGATAGTGCCAAGTGTACACTGTATTATAGAAATGGAAGGGTTATAAAATCTCAAAAATATGACACTAGAGATACTTCAAAAAATAAAATAGCTGTGCTTCTTGAACCGGGAGATTATTACATTAATCTAAGCGATGCAACGGCTCCTACCAGCCTATATGTAATTGCAGAACCAAGAACGAATACTTTGACGCAAAGTATTAAGCGCTATACCAACAAAGATGTTACAGTTTGGTTAGATTCCTCCTATGACCATGAGAGAGCATTAATGGTTTCTTCCAAGGTTACAGATTCTAATATCCGTTCAAATACTGTATGGAAAACAAGCAGAAATGATACTTGTCTAGTAATAGAGGAAGATTTTTTTACGGTATCGGAAAATGGATGGTATACTGTCAGAACAGAGGATGAGAATGAAAATTATGTTATGACCACAATAAATATAACGAATATCGATAAAGTTCCACCTACTACAAATATAGTTAACAATAAAACCTACACTTCCAAATCCATAACTATAAGATTTGATGATGATGTAAGCGGTGTAAAGTCAGCAAAACTAAACGGCAAAGTAATTAATTATGGTAAAGTAGTTAAAGCGAAGGGGAAATATAAATTAGTTATTACTGACCAGGCAGGTAATGCTAAAACAGTTGTATTTACTAAAAAATAAATCCACAATAAAACTAAGAAAAGGAGGCGGCGTATGAAGTAGAACCCATACGTAGTATTTTAATAGATGAAAACATGGTATAACGTGTTTAATTTCTTAGGTGTAGCAGCTATATTAATTATGCTGTCTACCTATTATATTCAAATGGACTCTGTTCAGAAAGAATATGATACCGCAAGGTTAAACCAATGCTTAAAATATTCAACAGAAGCCGCCTTTCTTTCGGTTTTTAGCAGAGACAATCTTAGTATAAAGTATCAAGAAATGAATGATTTAAAACTAGAGCCGGGGAGCAGTCTGGATACTTTTAAAGATATGATTTGTTTAAATTATGGAATGGCTGTAAACGAAGAAAATAGAGAGTATATAGAAAATTGTATATCAGTGGCAATGCTTGCAAGTTCGGATGGTTATTACGTAACAGAACTAACAGAGATTAACTCCACAAATGGTCTGAATGGAGATGTTTACGGGTTGGTATGGAGTTCCAAACTACCATATACACTTGATATAGAAATTGGCATTGTTGGTTTAAATCTAGTGAATGAAAAGTGGTCTAAGGTAACGAAAAGTGGCAGCTCTATAGTAGTAAAAGAAGGAGATAGGTATACTGATTTAGAAGTAAGCGCCTATATAAATCATAACATAAAAAAAAGAAGAATAAATTCTTTATTAACAGATGCTTTAACCTTTCAAGTAAATGCTGCCAGTGAGCTTCGTGGAGAGGTTGACTACAATTTTTATTTACCGCCAGTTCAGACGTTTTCAGGAATAAATGATATAAGTAATACAAGCCTTATTATCTTACTTGGAAATGCTGATTTTTCAGGCAGGGCAGTAAGCAATAATGTAACAATTGCAGGTCTTTCTGCCATAAGAAAAATACGTGTGATATGTTATGAGGAGGACGGAAGAAAATACTATTGCTATGAAACCCAAATACCACAAGATTCATTTGGTCTAATAAAGATGTATTATGATACCGCTATGGAAGCAGCAAAAGCAGGTTATGCGCCGGATTATCGATATATCTTTAATAAACAAACTTTGTCTATTGATAAGTAGAAGTTAAATAAATTGCACTGGTAATAATATACTGAAAAATAATTACATTCAATAACATAAAAAGATAACCATGACTTTCTGAGATTTTATTCGGCTTAGAGGCCATGGTTTTTTATTAAAAATCTTTGTATAGAAACCTGTTTTCATATTTTATTTGTCATAATATTAGAAATTGTTGTATAGAAACTGATTGTCATGTGTGCCACTTTTTATGAAGGCAGTATAATACTGATTGTTTATACAAGAAGAATAGCGAATGGAGGGGAATGGGGTATATGTTAGACGAAGAATTTTTATTAGACTCATTGGATTTGAATGGGAATAATATTGAGGAATTTAAAGAGTTAATAAAAGAAATGGAAGATAAAACTTTATGTATGAGGGTTGACAGCGACAAGTTGTCTTTATTATCTATAACAGGCAGTAATGGAGGGGCTATCTACTGTAATCTAATGGCACCTTATAAAATATGGATTGTTAAAGATAAGCACTATTTTTTGCAGAATTCTATGGTATCTAAAGGAAATATAATGGAAAAGGGGAATTTTAAAAATTTAATTAAGGAAGCAGAAAATAAAACAAAGTTACTCTTGGTTTATGATAATACACCTATTTTTACTTCCGCAGAGTTTCCTTTATCTGTTTTTCAGCAAAACGATGAAACTTTGTGCTACTCAGACAAGCCAAGTCTAGGTCGTGATATTTCTATTGCAGAGCAGTTTGAAACTGGAAAGGAGGTAACAATAATATTGCGAACAATAAACTCGATCTCAAAAGTATATGCGATGAGAAGCTCCAGTTATTCGTATATTCGACAGACGATTTTACTGGATATCATGGAAGAAATTAGGAAAAGAAAAATATTGTATTGTGAAGAAGAAAAAGAAAAAGAAGAAGAAAAAAAACAAGATAACAAAGAAAACAAAGAAAATAATCAAGAGGACAACGAGAAAGTGCCATTTGTGTGCAGAGGGTGGCATATTGATAATAAAAATTCCTGGATTGAATTAGAATTTCAAAGTATGGGACATGACATTAATAAAAGATATGATTTTAAGGATGATATCGTTCCTGGTGTTAAAATTATTACATCAGATACAGGATATAGTTCGCTTCGTATACAGTCTATATGGAGAATCGGCAATACAGTATGTATCGAAAATGAGTTCTCAAGAAAACATACCGGTACAAAAAAGCATCGTGAGATGTCAGAAGAATTTAGAACAGCAATTTTTGATGAGATGAATCAAGAGATTCTAACCAAGTATGAAGAATTACCCAAAAAGCTTTTTGAATTAAAAACAGTGATACTAACAGAAGGTGAAAAAGCAGCATTTTCTTATATTAGTAAAACGATGAAATATGCCTTTAAAATTGTCAAAATGACGGCTGCAATATCAAAACAACGTTCCATAAAATTAGAAAGAATTGTTATGGAAAAGATGGATTACTCAAAAAGAATAACGGCCTATGATTTAGTAATTCAGACGATTAACGCAATAAAAGAACTGGATGATATTCCAGTTACAGCGGTAGAAAATATGAAAAAGGCTATAACTAAATTGGTATATGTACCTTTTTCTTAGGGTGTTATGTTAATATCAAAATATAGAAAACAGTTTCTTTTAAATAAATCATTATGTAACCATACAACGGTTTTAAATAAAATATCATTTTAGGATGATAAATAATATATGAAAGATATTAAACGTAGATTTTAAAATATAATAAACGTAAATATTAAATTAAGATATTAAATCACATATTAATTAGATCATCAAATTCGCAAACTAAGAAAAAGTGAAAAGACGGAGATACTATGTGTAAACGGAACGTAATACTTCTTTTACTCTTATTTATATTTGGAATTATATTGTGTCATTTTATATTGAGTTCACAAATTAAAATTGCTAGAAAAATATTTGTAGGTAGTGTAAGGGATAAAGAAATTACCAAACAGATAATAAAAAAAGATTTAATAAAAAACATCCAAATCAAAAAAGAAAAATTACCAATAAGCCAGGATAACTTCAATAAGTATTTTGCAAATAAAAGTAATTATACTATATTAAATGCGTCCAATCAATTTTTAAAGAATGAAGTAAACGCTGTGTTGATTGCTATAGGTAAAAACTATGCGATTGAATTTTATGATATGGCTAGTGACAATATAGCTCTAAATATCTGTAAAAACATTATGGAAAGTAATGAATTGCCCAGTACACCAGAAAACAACAAATACATGGAGTATTATTATGAGGTTATAAAAAACGAGATGTATTTCATTTTATCAAAAGTTGATAATACAATTATTTTTACATATGCCCCTAAGGAGTACAAGGAAGAAATTAAAACCCTTATGAATAACTTAGAATATTAACTATTATAATTTAAGAGTTTTCAGATATATAAAAGCCTCTGCATGAAGGCAGTTATCTAACGAACCTGGGATTATCAAGTATATTTCGAAAGGCTTCCTTTTCATTTTCAGAAAGAGAAGAGTTCCAATTATCTTTTTCTAATTTAACTTTGTATTGTATATAAGCTCTATATTCTGCATTATAGGCGAAAGGATTGTAAGAAATTGGACATATATAGAACTCTATGTATTTATGATTATTATAATCCTTAGTTTTAAAGGTTACGGTTTGATTTAAATGAATTCCGAATAACCCAAGCTGTTTTTTATAGAGAGAGGGAACACCACCTTTTTGCTTTGTAAATTCAATGTTATATATACTTCCACCAAGGGTATCTTCGTTAATATATATGCTGCTAACCTGCGTTCCGACAGGTAACGCGACTCTGACAAGGTAGATTGGTACTGCATAATTCCCAATGGTACTATCCATGCCTTTCATTGATAGAATTGCATTATCATTCAGGGTTTTTAATTTAGGTTTTGGAAAATAAGCATCTACGAACAGGAAAGAACCCTCATCCGTGATGTCACAATCAAATACTGAGACATATGTTTTTAGAGCTTCTGTTATTGTCAAGTCACCAAGAATTCCTGAACGACTTAACCTTAACAATACTAGGGTCGGTATTAGTAATAGCATTACAATTAGAATCCACTTTTTAAAACTTTTATTATACATCATTGGAACCTCCTTTGAAACATTCAGAAAAATTTAGCTAATTACGATATGTTAGAAGATGGAAAGAAAGAAAATAAATATAATAAATAAAAAAATAATAAAAATGACACCCAGTACCGGGAGCTGTTAAGTAATTATAACTAGAATCATTTCATTCGAAGAATGTAATGATTCTAGTTATTCGAAAAATAGTTACCAAAAGATAGTTACCAAAAGATAGTTACCAAAAGATAGTTATTCAAGAATTATTCAAGATAGTTTCGCAATTACCTAATTAGTATGTATAAATTTAAAGGAGAAGATAATATCTATATAAAGTTTTTGAAGATGAAAACTTAGGAAAGATATAAGGTTTTTCGTATTTCTTACCATTCATATTACAAGAAGTAACTTCTACATTCCCAGTTGCATTAATTTTATAATAAACAATAAACTCCTTGTTTTTCTCAGTTGCATGATAAAAAGTAATAGAGTTAGAAGTAATTATCGGGTTATTGTAATTATATTGAGGGATATCCGGTTTATTTCGTAAATCTTTTGTGATTCTGTTAATAATTATATAATTAACAAGACTAAACTGACATTATTTACCGTTAAAAGGAATGAAATCTTCCATAAAAAGGGTCGGGATGGTATTAACAGAGGATGAAATTGTATAACAAAAACAACATAAATAGCAAAGTATACAAGAATGTGAATAAAAAATAACCAGTCAGCCATTTTAACAGCCTTCTGGTTATTTTACATTAAGACACCACTATGTATTCTTTCTCTGTTTATAGACTTACAAAACATTCTGCAAACTTACCGATGACTAGACAGCATACTAGTCATTTGAAAATTTAGATAATACAAGAATCGCTTTATAGCCAAGTGCAAAGATAACTAAAGATATTAATCCGGAGGGAATCCACCAGCCAAAACCTGCATTTACAGGTACGGCGGGAAGTATTTTGTCACGGAATATCTCAGAGGTGGAGCCAACTACAAAACCAATAATAATACAATAGGTCTGATGAGGAAAACGTTTCATAGTCCATTCCAGAGGTTTTGTAACCAAAAAGACTCCAATCAGGGTAGAAAATCCTAAGATACCAATGTAAATAACATCAAATTTCGTTATTGCAAGAAGCATGGAATCATACATACCCAGTACAATCAGCATATGGGAAGTACTGATACCCGGTAAAACTAGTGCCAGTGCGATAACGACCCCGGTTACTAAAAGCATAAGGTAATGAGCTACACCCGAGCCGATACTAACATCAATATTTCCGGTAGGGATAAAACCTATGGATATAACAATGACAAGCCCTAGAAGGAAGTATAAAACAGACGATATTCTAAGGGAGGATTCCTTGGTCTTTTGGTACAAAGCAGGAATGCCACCGATTACTGCACCCAAAAAGAAAAATGAAATAAAAAATGGAAACTTATCCAATAGCCACTTAATGAGAAAGGCTAAGGAGCCAATTCCAACCCCTGCACCTATAGAAAATTTTATTAGAAATATTAAGTTGCCCTTTATATCCTTTAAAAAGTTACTGATTGCACTTATGAGATTATCATAAATACCTAACAAAATAGCCATGGTTCCACCGCTTACTCCAGGTACGCTCATTGAGGAACCAATAATAAAACCTTTTAGAATAATTAACAAATTATTCTTTACATTCTTTTGATTCTGCATGTCTTTAGATATCTGGGTGTATGTATATGCCCAGGCTCCTTTCAAAAATTAAATTAAATGATATTATAGCATAATTTTATCAGAAAGTAAAATTATCCATAAAAGAAATTCAGACAAAGAAAATAAGGATGGCGTTACAGATAATCAATAATACCTATTTTTCTATAAAAGTGACTAATTACCCATTTTATGACATTTTCAATTGTGCAATAATGAAAGCATTATTGGGCAATGGGAGCAAAAGTGTTTGGGATGAACTACATTAAAATTTGGCATGTAACATCACTACACCCCCGAAAACAGTTCCTGTTTTCAACAAAGCGGAACTTTCATCGTGAAACAAGCAGCTTTCAGGCACGCCCTTGATTGACAGGAACAATAAGGAGTATTTAAGATGTTAGAAATGGATAAAAAAAGCTTCTGGAAAACGGAAGTGCCTAAGAATATAAAAACCGGAGTCATGAGTGCGGCCACAGCAGCGTTTATTAGTGCAGCAATTACGTTTGTGTCCGGCAGTATTATGGAACGCCCTACATTGGCAGATGTTATAGTGTTATTGTTGCTTGGATTAGGAATCCAGTTTGCAAGAAGCCGTTTTTGTGCTATATTTATTTTGATTTATTATGTTATTTCACAGGTATTACTGTTTGCCGAGGGTTATGGCGGAAAGAACTTTATTATGTGGTTTTTATTTGTATCAATTTATGTAAAAGGTATTAAAGCTGTATTTCAATACCATAAATTATGGAGACTATACTTATCCGGGGATTATATTTCTGAAAATACCGTTAGTATGAAAGTATATAATGACATCATATTTAATGAACTCCACTCTAATGAAATGGAAACAAATGAGAAGGAAATAGAAAGCAATAAAAATCAAATCAATCTGGGTATGCATAACAATAGCAAGCAGTAAACTTAAAATCACTGAAAATTGGAAATGGATTGGTATAATATGGTTAGTTGGTTTAAAAAGAAAAAAACGATATGGGTTGATATTGATTATGAAAACCTTACTCTGGATGAGTTAGTAAAAAAAGCAGTAGAATGTGCTGCTGAGGCTAAAATTCCTCTGGACTATACGCCGGATAGTATCGAGAAGCTGGAGGAACTTCTAGAAAATTATTATAAAAGTAAACTGGCAAGAAATAAAGAAGAAAATAAAATTTGGAATATGTCATTGATTTTTGGATGTTATCTTGGACAAACTTTGTTATATAACGTTTTATATGAAAAAGGATATAAGTGGAAGATTGAAAATGGAGTACCGGTATTAAGTCATGATGAGAAGAATATAATGTCTCCTGTAAGCAAGGTTTATAAGCGTCTAACAGAGGGCAGCGGCGATTCTGTTAAATCTTTTTATGATGTAGCCGTTGCAATTGCGGAAGGAAAAATCAATTTTAATAAATAAGAAAAGAATAGCAGCAGTATCTTGCATAACAGAGAGTGCAGACTTTTCTCGCTGAAGGGTAAGATTGTGTTAAAAGAACAACCGGTATTAATATATATAATACCAGTTGTTTTGATTTCTTTTGACAATAATATTTAAATCTTGAAGCGGATTATTGAAATATTTTTAATAGCTTTAGTTTTCCGGACAGTCTTATCAGTTTGTCTCCCAAAGGAAAATGTTCAACCTCTTCTTTAGTCAGAACGCCTGTCTTAATAATTCCGATAAAATATACCAATATACCCGATACAACAGCAATCATTAAAGAAATACTGTTCTTTTTGAAAACTTTATTACACAACTCATACACGATGGCTGTAAGAATCCCCATAATAACAGCAATAAGTGAAGGTGTTAAAAACATTTTCATAAAAGGCAGTGTAAAATCCCTATTCAGGCTTTTTCGTATAGATATCCAGTTTAATACGCACATAGACATAGAATAAACAAAAGCAGCTATTAGTAAGCTATATAGTTTTAAATCTGTAAATAGCAGCAGAGGTAGTAGTATAACAGTCTGAAGTGCTAAAGAGGCTGCGGCATTTATGACAGGCAGTTTTACCTGTCCAATTGCTTGTAAAACTGCATTTGTGATGGTGGACAAGGCATAAAATATAATAGTAAGGCTTAAGCCGCGCAGAAGACTTACAGTCAATCCAATGGATTCTGCCTGGTTAAAAAGAAGACGAACTATGGGTTTTGATAAAGCCGCTATTCCTATTGCAGAAGGGATGGCGATTAATAGGGCAGAGCGGATGGAGGCGGTTATCTTTTGCTCCGTATCTTTTAACTCACCTCTTGCAAAGCTGGCAGAAAGTTCAGGAATTATGGCAGATGACATGGCGGAAGCGATGGCAATGGGTATGTTGGCAATTACTACTGCTTTACCAGAAAATATACCATAATAAGTGGAGGCACTTTTAAAGGTGTAGTTGTGTTTTGATATCATAGACTGGATATAAAGTGATTGGTTTAAGGTGGTGTTAAAATTATAAATAAAGGTGCTTAAGATGACAGGGGTAACCATATTGATGATAATTTTTAATATGTTTCCATATGGCAATACCTGTTTGTTATCATCATGGGAGCACTCTAAGGTTTTGACGGTTGATTTACGGTTAATTAAGTAGATAAACAGCATAAATACTAAAGCGGTCAGGACCCCTGCACCGGTTCCCAAAGCACTTCCTGAGGCGCCATATACAGCCTGTACAGAGGCTCCTTTACCGGTTGCCATATCCATAAGGAAGTAGGCAGCAATCAGGCTTACTGCTGCATTAATAAGTTGTTCTAAAACCTGGGATATGGCTGTTTGCACCATGGTTCCTCTGGCCTGATAATATCCTCGAAATACGCCTAAAATACCTGAGAGAAAAATAGTAGGAGCAAAGATTCTAAGAATAGGAACTGCTTCTGTTTTTACTAGTAATCCGGCACAAAAATAGGTAAACAGACTGGCAATACTACCGGCGGCTACTACATAAAACAAGGAGCACAAAAAGATACGGCGTGCATTCTTGTACTCGCCTACAGCCAGTCTCTGAGCAATAATTTTTGAGATGGCCGACGGGATACTATAGGAGGAAACCAGTAATATAATTGTGTAAATATTATAAGCAACGCTATAGTATCCATTACCTTCGTCGCCGATAATACCTGCTAGTGGGCTTCGATACAACGAGCCGATAAGGCGGCAGATGATACCTGCTACAGCCAGAATTCCGGCTTGCTTGATAAAGCTGTTTTGATTCTTTTTATTTGTCATTTGTAACCTCATTGTGTTAATACATTCATTTTTGTAGTGCTTTCTGCCTATTATACCAAAATTAGACAAGATTAGCTAGTGTCATATCATTTATTTAGAGCTTGCAAATCTGAGCCATATATGTTACATTGAATAAAATGAAACGTTTCAAAAAGGTGGAGACTATGGCAACTATCAAAGATGTGGCAAAGGCAGCACAGGTTTCTGTGGGAACTGTATCCAGATATTTGAATGGGGAACAGCTAAAGCAGAGAAATCAGGAAGCAATTGAACAGGCTATTATGCAGTTAGGTTATGAAGCCAATGCCATTGCACGGAGTATGAAAACCGGAAAATCCATGGCAATTGGCGTAATAGTTCCCTTTCTGGCCAATATGTTTAGTATGCGTGTTATTGAGAGTATTGAACAAGAACTTCAAAAATATAACTACTGTGTCATAATTACAGATTGCAGTGGTGACAAAGAGAAAGAGCTAGAACGTATTGAATTCTTAAAAGGCAGACAGGTAGACGGGATAGTACTTATGCCAAGTGGATTTCAGTCTTTTGAACTTAGAAAGGCAGTGGGAGATACGCCTCTTGTTCTGATTGACAGGATTTTAGAAAAACCTGTTTTTGATTCTGTCGTAGCCGACAATGAAGGAATGACTTATGAGAGTGTTTGCCGTTTGCTTGAAACTGGAATTCGAAAAATAGGCATTATAGAAGGACCTAATTATATATCAACAGCAAGACAGCGACGCGAAGGATATATCAGGGCATTAAAAGCGTTCGGAATCAAAGAAAAGTACAGGGCAGTATGTAAGGAGTACAGTTTTAAAGAAGGCTATGAGGGTATGAAAAGGCTGGAGCAATATCAGTTAGAGGCGGTTTTTGCCAGTAACTATGAGCTTTCAGCAGGTGCTGTCAATGCCAATGACAGGGAAGATATTCGAATCTTGGGGTTTGATACCTTTGAAATCCCCGTCAGGTTTCAGGAAAATTATACTGGCATCAGGCAGCCGGTGGAAGAACTGGGAAGATTGGCTGCAAAACTCTTAGTTGAAAGGATGAATCAGCCGGATAAAGAAATCAGCAATATGGTCATAGGTTAACAGTTTAATAGACAGTTAACCTTGGACAAAATTTGCAGTGCTATTTTTTACTATTTATTTGAAACGTTTCAACTTTGTAAGGAGGAGAAAACGATATGAAAGTAAAGGCAACCTATTTTCAAAATGATAAGGAAAAACCTTTGGTTTATGGGGAAGTAGAGCTAATTGACCCACCTAGAAGAAGACTAAGAGGAGAAGAAGAAAAGAAGGGAATTTTAGCAGAGAGTGTAATTGTAGGCTTTTGTGGAACTGACCATGAACTAATGAAGATGGGACAGGAGGGAAGACTTTCAAATAAGTTTCCAAAAGGGCAAGAAAGATTAATCAATGGACACGAAGGTTTAGTATGGATACCTTCTGAGGAGAGATTTGCAATTGTACTAATCCGTGGGGGCAACAGCTATGATCCCACCAGATATACAGAAGAGGAGTCCTATTTTGAGTATGGCTGTGATGGTGCCGATGGCTTATTTTCCGATAAAAATTATTATCATCCGGATATGCTTTTAAAAATTCCAGACGGTTTTGTAAAGAATGGAAAGATTGCATTATCTTTTGCAAAGAAGATGGTTTTTCCGGATCCTTACGCTTGTATGGTATTTCAAAGGGAGAGGATGGAGGACTTAGGAGCAGCTCATAATTTTAGAATGGAGATGGCGAAACATAAGTGCAGTGAAGCAGAGGCCAGAGAACATGCCAGAAAGCAGTTATTTGCAAGAACCGTTATCTTCGGACTTGGAACTACCGGTATGTTTATGGGAGACCTTATCAGACAGAAATATCCGGAAGCAAAGATTGTATTTGTTGGAAGAAGTGAGGAAACAGACCTTAAAGTAGTATTTGCCAAAGAGCAGACAGGAGCAGTGTATGTACAGAACCATTATAAATCGACAGAAGATTTGGCTGGTGCTGTTATTGTTGCTTTAGGAGGAAAAGCAACTGCATTTATTGGAGTCAGCGGCACCAATGTGGAGCATGAACTGGCCTTTAAACAGGAGGTTTTAGGTTGTAATGGGGTTTATAACAGCTTTTCTTTGGGACCTCAGATACAGTTTGATACGATGCCTTTTGGGTTTAAAAACCACTTAATTATGGGTTCTATTAATTTCAGACAAGACCATATGGAAGAAGCTATTCGTATTCTTACAGACAGTCGTTATGATGAAATCGTGGAACTAATTGAAAAAGAGGAATTTATAAGGAATCCCTTGGCTGCATATGAGAATAAAATATATGCAAAGGGAGCTCCATTAAAGACAGCCGTCGTTTGGAATCCGGATTATATTGATTTTTCCAGATAAACATTACTTTGAATTGTAAGCAAGTAAAGGCCGCAGATAGGAGCAAGGTTGAAGGAAAGTATTGAAAGATAATAAGGATGTCACAAAACGATTCTTTCAACTCATAGTATTGTAGCTGTATCGCAGGCATGCCTACGATATGCATTAGGAGAGCTAAAATGAAAACAGTATTGATCACAGAACCATATAAAATCCAGGTCACTGAGACTGGTATGCCAGAAATCAAAGAGGGCGAAGCACTTCTTCGTATTAAATATTGTGGAATTTGCGGAGCGGATGTATCCAGCTATACTGGTAATCAGCCTTTTACCACATATCCTAGAATACCGGGACATGAGTTCAGTGCAGAAATTGTTGAAATTGGTACAAATAAAAAAGGTCTGAAATCAGGGGATTTCGTAACTGCCAATCCGTATTTTAATTGCGGGGAATGTTATTCCTGTAAAAGAGGATTTGTAAATTGTTGTACCGACAACCAAACCATGGGAGTACAAAGAGACGGAAGTTTCAGTGAGTACATAGCAATGCCCATAGAACGCATATTTAGCGGAAAAGGATTAGATGCAAAGCAGCTTGCATTGATTGAACCATTTTCCATTGGATACCATGCATTATCCAGAACGCAAATTAAGCCTACGGATAAGGTACTGGTAATAGGATCCGGACCGATTGGTCTATTTGCACTGATTAGTGCAAAATTACGTGGAGCCCATGTCTATGTAGCAGATGTGCTGGACGGAAGGCTTGATATGGCAAGGGCTTATGGAGCAGATGGGGTCATTAACACCAGAACAAAAGATTTACAGACAGAGGTGAAGGAGATTACAGATGGTAATGGTTTTGATGTATGTGTGGAAGCCTGTGGACTGCCTGCTACCTTTTTAGCCAGTATTGAAGCAGCAGCTTTTGCAGGTACTATTATCTTAATTGGAAATGGTAAGCAGGAAACTGGTTTTAATCATTCAATTCTATTGAAAAAAGAATTGAATGTATTTGGCAGCAGGAACGCTTATTCCTATGATTTTACTAACTTAATTGATATAGTAGCATCCGGACGAGTGGATGTAATGAAAATGGTAAGTGACATTTATCCTATAGACAAAGCAGATGAAGCTTTTAAAGCGTTGACCTCAAATACCGGAAATTTGATGAAAATATTAGTGGAGTTTTAGGAGGAAGAAAATGATAATTGATGCCCACCTGCATTTGTGGAAGAAACAAAAGGGAATTGTTGATGGATTACCGGTTTATGACTTAGGTGGTGGAAAAAGTATGTTTGGTAATGAAGTCAGACAGATGCTTCCTCCCTATATGGAGGATGGCTTTAACAGTGTGGAACGGCTGATTGCCAATATGGATTATGCCGGAGTGAACGGCTGTATAGTAACGCAGGAATATATTGACGGAAATCAGAATGCATATCTTTTAGAGGCAAAGAACAAATACCCTGACCGTCTTAAAATATGCAGCCTGTATGAAGAAACAGAAGATTATCTGCTTGAGGGATTTGACGGTATTAAAATATGTGGGGGCAGATTAAGCAGAAAGAAGTTATCAGAACTATTACCTGTCTTTCAGGCAGCAAACGCTGCCGGTAAGTTTATATCCATAGATTTAGCAGAGGGAGCTGTTCAGGTTGAAGAACTAAGAGAACTTGTTGAAAAGTGTCCGGAGGTTAAAGTTGCAATCGGTCATTTTGGCATGGCAGGGCGAAAGGGATTTGAAGAACAGGTAAAGCTGGCTTGTTATAAAAATGTATATATTGAAAGCGGTGGTATTACCTGGTTGTTTCATAAAGAGTTTTATCCCTTTCCATCTGCGATAGATGCGATATTACAAGCCAGGGATATCTGTGGTATGGGTAAGTTAATGTGGGGAAGTGACTATCCTAGGACTATGACAGCCATAACCTATCCGATGTCCTTTGATTTTATTTTAAAGTCAGACCGTTTAACGAGCAGAGAAAAGGAACAGTTTCTATGGAAAACTGCGAAAGAATTTTATGGGTTTCCTGATTTTAAGAAGATACCTTATACTAAGAATATGGTAGAGTAATAAGGCTTACAACAAAGAGTAAGCTTATTGTTTCTTCATAACAGAAGGAATGATAGGAACACAATCAATAGTGTATGAAAAGCGATATGGCTTTCTTCTCAATGGAAAGTCATACCGCTTTTATTGTACAGTATTATAAGGATACTGCCTTATTAGATACATAGTATAAAGCTTGGCGACGGTTCTTATTTAGTATATCTAACCCGGATAGTTGAATTTGCATCACCTGCAAAGACAATATAACCGCCTTCCGGAAGGACAACAGTCGGGTCTTTTGATATATGATAATAGTTAACGCAGATACCATCAGCATTATATACAGCAAAGGAAGAATTTATGGGTAGAATCACATTTATGGTCTTTTTCGCTGAATTTTTACCGATTTTATACCATTTAGCATAGCCATCCTCGCCAATTGTAGTGGTGAAAGTAGATTTTGAGGAAAGAGTACTAATATGATTTTCAGCAATGCTAATTCGGCCTGCTATATCCAAGTACTCTTTGCCGTCCTTTTCATAAAAAGTAAAATCGATTAAGTCTCTGCCGGCAACCCCAGGTATCTGTATGGGGGATTTTGCATTATATTCGTCAATGATCGCAGAGGTAATGACATACCCTTTTAGTTCTTTAGGCATAATCATGCTGGAACCTAAGATACCCAAAGTATAGAGCTGAGAACTATATTTTTCATTTACCATAAAATAGCTTTCTTTCATTCTCTGCTCCCATAGTTTCTTTACACTTGCAGAGATGGGGTTATCAGAAAGTTTCTGGGCTTGATAGCCGGAGTCTCCTAACTGTGCAATTCCTGGTAAAAGGGAGTAGCCGCTGGCATATAAATAGGTCTTGCCGTTTTTCTCTTCTTTAAAGGAATAATACATACTTCCGTCCGTATAATAGAACTTACCGTCATCGGTATAAATAAATTTCTGTGGAGTTGCACCGGGGGTTAAGAGATCTGTTATTGTCAGAGTACCACTTTTATCAATTTTAGCCTGTAGAAGAGAACTCCTCTGTCCGTAAACTCCTTGATTCTTTAAAAGTGCCTCAGGTACCTGGGTTTGAACAGGAGGTGTAAAAGTTTTGTCTGGATTGATTTTATCAATGGTACCTTTCTCTAGTAAAGCCTTTAGTAAGATTTCCTGACCCATAGCCTGATTATAGGTACTTGCACCTCCGGAGGATAGGATGGCTACTGCCATATTTTCATTGGGAAGTATAATTAAGCTGCCGTGATAATAGCTAGTATCACCACCTTTAACGACTGCTTTAATATTATAATCTTCAAAGGGATAGGTTTTTACACTGTCCCAGCCCAAACCGTAGGAGAGAAGAGCTGGCTCTGAATCTTCAGGCCAGATACCTCTTAAGTATTCAGGATATTCCATTGCTCTAGCAGAGGCACTGTATAATACATCAGAAGAATATGTACTCATAAATATCTCAGCAAAACGGCATAAATCCTCGGCTGTGGAATAGATACCGCCGGCACCAATCATATTTAGGGATTCTTTAGGCAGAGCAGTATTACTTCCGGGAAGATAAGTTTTTGCCAGATTACTGGATGGAAATGTATCCAATGGAGTTTTTGTATTGCTTAGTTTCAGAGGATTAGTAATGTTTTTACTAATATACTCTGTAAAGCTTACCCCGGAGACTTTCTCTACCAATAACTCGGCAAGAGTAAAGCCATCGTTGGAATATACTGAATAGGCACCGGGATCTGCTTTTAACCGGGAGGATTTTAATTTTTCCAAAAAGTTGTTATAGGTAGAGAAGTCATTATCATCAAATAACATAGCACTTTCAAGAGTACTGCCCATAAGACCCGCTGAATGATTTAAAAGCATTCGAACCGTTATATTTTTGTAACGTTCATCTGCCATTGTAAATTCGGGAATATACTGGGTAACCGGCGCGTCCAGGTCAACCTTCCCATCCTCTGACAATTGCATAACGGCAGCCGTTGTAAATATCTTGCTAATTGATCCGATACCATACATGTTTGTATTGGTTAAAGGTGTGTTTGATTCCTTGCTGTAAACACCGGATTGTCCGGATACTGTTACGATGCCGTTGTCAATTACTGCATATTGCAAGCTTGTAACCCCATAAATACTAGTGAGGGTAGCAGCTTTTTTCTCGGCTAATTCTTTAACGGCTTCATAGCCGGTTTTAGTAGAGACTGTTTCAGCTTTTGCAGAAGTTGCATTAAGAGTCGCAGGTACCACCTGTGCAAAGGCTGCATGACTTGGCAGAACAACTAAGGAGAATGCCAGAATAATTGGAAGTTTGGTTCTTAAAAATTTCTTAAACATGTTTACACCATTGGTATCGCAAGTCAACTTACGATACCGCCACAAGATAAAGCATGATTCGTCAGTTGGAAGAAGTGTTGTGGCGTCCTTTCTTTTTGTTATTTTCTTCCAAGCTCATACATTTGTATAGATAATTCACCTGTTAAAAAGGCTGGCTAGCTTGGCAGCATATTAACTATGGTTTACAACATTATAGCACAGAATTGCTCATATTTGCTAATTTTAATATAATTTTAATCCAATGTATGGAAATTATAATGAAATTCCTTAGGGAAAAGTGCTATAATGAAAGCACTAGGTAACTACATAAAGCTAGTTTCATAATTATATAAAGTAAAATAAGTAAGTAAGAAAGGAATGCCACAGTAGTGGCAGTGCCGCATACCAATTGCGGTATCAAAGGTATTAAAAATGAAGAAATTTAAAAAATGGAGTATAATTTGTGCTGCTGCCCTGTTACTTTCACTAACTGTACCTACTGTTTTGCCTGTAAGTACTACAGTAACCGTTCAGGCTTCAGCGGTTAAAATCAGTCAGAAAAAACTGACTCTTAAGGTGGGAGCTTCTAAAGTATTAAAACTTACCGGGTCTAAAGATAAAGCTACATGGAATTCAAGTAATGAATCGGTTGCTGCAGTAAGTAAAAACGGTAAAGTTACAGCTAAAAAAGCTGGTACTGTAACTATAACTGCAACGGTTAGTAAGAGAAAATATACCTGCAAAGTAACTGTTACAGAACCTGCAGCGGTTAATCCATTTGTAAAGAATGCTCCGTTTGAAGCGAAAGAAGGGGTTTATGAAAAGTTAACTTATGTAATGCCAAAAGACTTTACGGCAACTACCATTAGTGAACAGGGGAATACTGCAATGATAATGCTCTCACCATCAGATGTAAGTACGGATAAAGGTTACTCTTCTGTTGTGTTAACAGTTCAGGAGAATGGTTCGAAGAAACCGGATTACAGTATTACGAAAGAAACCTTATCAGCTTATGTTACTGAAAATCTAATTAAATCACAATTTGCACAACAAGGCGTCGAAGCAACCGTGACAGATTTTAAGAGCAGTGATTATGAATCCGAATTAGGAACTGCTTATAAGACCGAATATCAGGTGAGTTATCAGGGTACTACTATAAAGCAGACCATATATGATATCTTCATTGATAATTATTTCTTTGAAGTTACAGCAAGTGATGTAGGTGACAAGGTTACCCCTGACATAAATATTGTTGCAAGTTATCTGTTAGATACCTTAAAAGCATCAAAATAGAAGTATTGAAAAGTTATCAATAATCGCTTATTCTTTCTAAAACTCAAAGATAGAATAAGCGTTTTTTGCGGCCAAAGGTAGCAGACGAAGCTGAATATGAATTATTTCTGATATTTGAATAAGATGAATTGACAGGAGGAATCATATTCCATAAAATATTAGATATAACATAGTAGAAAAGAGGGTGTGTAATGAAATTTAAAGAAATGCCTTATGAGCGTATTGACTCCAAAAAAGTTAAGGAAGAATTTGAACAATTAATAGAGGAAATGAAAGCTGCAAAGAGCGGAGAAGAGCAATATGAAATACACAAAAAGTATTATGCCTTGACCGACAGAATTGAGACCATGTCAACCATTAGCCAGATTCGTCATGATGGCAATACAGTGGATGCTTTCTATGAAGCAGAAAATGATTATTACGATAACATAATACCTGAGATACAAGACTATTCCTCCAGATATTTAAGAGTTTTATACGAATCTCCTTACCGTGAATATATGGAAAATAGAATCGGTCAGGTAGCATTTAAAAACATTGAATTAAAGCTGAAATCCTTTGATGAAAAACTGATTCCTCTTATGCAGGAAGAAAATAATCTGGTGACTACTTATGAAAAGCTTATTGCAAGTGCAAAAATACCTTTTCAGGGAGAAGAATTAAATATTTCATTGCTTCGAAAATATATGACAGATAAAAATCGTGAAACAAGAAAAGAGGCTTGGTCAAAGCTTTCTGAATTTTTTGCAGGACACAGTGAAGAGCTAGATGATATTTATGATAAACTAGTTAAAAACAGAACGGAACAGGCAAAGCAATTAGGATATGATAACTATGTAGAACTTGGTTATTACCGTATGAATAGAAACAGCTATGATAAAGATATGGTAAAGAATTTCCGTGACCAGGTCAAAAAGTACCTCGTTCCTTATGTATCAAAAATTCATGAGCTCAGAAGAGAAGGTTTGGGACTAAGTGCATTAAAATATTACGATTATGATATGTTCTTTTCAGAGGGGAATCCTGCACCCCTGGGTACACCGGAAGAGATACTAAAGCAGGGAAAAGCCATGTACAGTGATTTGTCCCCGGAAACAAAAGAATTCTTTGACTTTATGTTTGAGAATGAATTGTTTGATGTTCTTGGTAGAAAAAATAAGAGGGCAGGTGGGTATATGACTTATATGCCTGATTATAATGCACCCTTTATTTTTGCTAACTTTAATGGAACCAGTTCAGATGTTGATGTAATAACCCATGAATGCGGGCACGCTTTTCAGGGCTATGTTTACAGAGAGTATGAAATAAAAGAATATCGGGATATTACGATGGAAACGGCTGAAATTCATTCCATGTCCATGGAATTCTTTACGGATAAATACATGGAGCTGTTTTTTGGTGAAAGAGCAGAAGATTACCGAAGAATGCACTTACAGGATGCTGTCATTTTCATTCCTTATGGCTGCATGGTGGACGAATTCCAACATATTATTTATGAAAATCCCGGATTATCTCCAATAGAAAGAAAAGAGATTTGGGCTAGCTTAGAAAAAGAATACAGACCAGAGATGGATTATGAAGGCGATTTGTATTTTATGGGCGGCGGATTTTGGCAAAAACAACAGCATATTTACAGTGCTCCTTTTTATTATATTGACTACTGTCTTGCACAGACATGTGCACTTCAATATAAGACAAAAATGGATGAAGATTATACCAAAGCCTTTGAAAGCTATTTAAAGTTATGTAAGTTATCAGCCAGTGATTTTTTTGTAAATATGCTTAAGGAAGTAGGTTTAAATTCACCTTTTGAAGACGGTTGTATTGAAGAAATTGTAACAAAATTAAATAAATATATTTTCTAAGTGCATAAAAGATCTGACATTACAAAGTACTCTAAAGTATGCTGTAATGTCAGATCTTTTAATGAATAGTTTTATAGTTAGAATAAAAAGGTGTATTGCAAACACCTAAAACAGCACTGTTGAAAAAGAGCGTTAGTTATCCTTTGACTGTTCAAGCTTTTTCCACAAAAAGAAGGCATATAGTATTAAAATCAGGGTTTGGATGCCAGTAAAAAACAGTAGTTGTGAGTTGGAAAGTTCAGCAGAAGGTGTTTGTATATAACCTAAAAAGTCATGAATAAAGTGCCAAAGAATAACTGGTACCAGACTTTTAGTTAAAACGAATAATTCTGCAAATACGATTCCAAATACAAAAGCAAATACAATTTGTACTATGGTTAAAGAGAGTTTCGCTCCCCCTGCAACGTTACCAATATGGGTTAAACCAAAGATTACAGAAGAGATAAGAATAGCTTTCTTTGTTCCCATTCGGCTTAACAGAGTAATCATAATCCCTCTAAAATAGAATTCTTCTGCAATACCTACGGATAAGGTAAAAAAGAAAGCAGAAAGGATATAAGCTGGGTTCAGTTCACGAAAACCAGCAAGAAATCCAAGGGCTTCGATGAAAATCGCGGGTATATAATATGCCATCTGAATTTTGCGGTAGGGTTTTTGAAATCCATATTGCTGTAGGCTTAATCTGGAACGGCACATATAAATGAAGGCAGGTATAACTGATAATAATACAAATACACCAAATAAAAACAGGTAGGAAGCATCCTGAACCCCTGTTATTGTAGTAACTGCACCTCCTATAGCATAAAATACCAAGATAATGACAGCCCAAATGATAGAAGCTATTACTGGATTTCTTTCTGAAAATGATTGTTTCATGATTAATTATCCCTTTCTTTTAAACGATGTAGTAAGCCTGCAAAGGTGTCTTTTAGGATTGTTTCAATTTCTGCTTCATCAAGGTCACAGGAATTTGTGGCAGCCATAGAAGCAATTCCATGAATCATCAGCCAGATGTCAACAAATAGTACCTTAGCAAATTCCTCTGATAACCCGGTCATTCCTTGTATTATACCGATAACCTGTTGATTATCCTCCCCTTCTAACATTTCTGAGAAGCTTTTTATTTTAAACTGCTCGGCCATAAATAGAAGAATAAAAAAATTGCGCTCCAACCTTGCAAAGCGGATGTAAGCAAGTCCCATGCCCAAAAAAGGGATGGGGTGTTCAAGTCCCTGAAACATAAACTGGTTATAGTAAGCTTCCACTTTTTGATATAAATTAAGTTTTAAATCCTCCATACTTTCATATGCTCGAAAAATTGGCTGAGTAGAACAATTTAATTGTCTTGCCAATTCACGTGCGTTAACATGCTGGATTCCTTTTTCTCTGGTAACCATAAAGGCAGCGTCCAGAATAGAGTCTTTTGTTATTTTGATTCTGGGTGGCATGATGTTTCTCCTTTGAATAACATATGTTATGTAACTGGTGATATTTTATATATTAACACAAAAAGGTACAATGTCAAGAGAAATATTTATAAATGCAATCCAAGTTCTGAACCATTTTTGATAATGTCTTAAGTAACCACAAGTGATTATGTCCCAAATGAGTAATCCATGTTACACTATATCCTCATGACTTACAGATGAGGAGACATTATGAGAAAGGTCAAGTTGACTATGAATGAAGAAAAACGTTATGAAGTAATAAAGAAGTTAGTAGACACAAACGGAAATAAAAAGAATGCTGCCTTGAAGATCGGTTGCACCGAAAGACATATCAATAGAATGATTGCAGGATATAAACGTGATGGTAAATCCTTTTTTATACATGGAAACAGAGGTCGGACTCCTGCTCATGCTCTTTCAAAAGAAACCAAGCAAACTGTCCTAGATTTATATCGTAGTAAGTACTTCGATACGAATTTTACTCATTGTATCGAGCTTCTAGAGAAGTATGAGGGAATTTCTATTTCTGTATCTACATTGAACTCTATTTTAGAAAAAGAATATATTCTTTCTCCAAAAGCTACCCGATCAAAAAAAAGAAAAACCAAACTAAAACTTAAACATTTGAAAACACAAACTAAATCTAAAAAGATACTAGCAGAGTTGCAATCCAATATCGTTGCAATCGAGGATGCACATTCCAGACGTC
This sequence comes from Anaerocolumna cellulosilytica, assembly GCF_014218335.1. Taxonomy (GTDB): domain Bacteria; phylum Bacillota; class Clostridia; order Lachnospirales; family Lachnospiraceae; genus Anaerocolumna; species Anaerocolumna cellulosilytica. The sequence goes on from NZ_AP023367.1 coordinate 770,157, forward strand.
CTAGATGTGCTTATTTTGGCGAAATGCTTCAAATGGATGCTTCGATCCACTTGTGGTTCGGTGATACGAAAACTCAGCTTCACATCGCTGTCGATGATGCAACTGGTACTATTGTCGGTGCTTACTTTGATGAACAAGAAACTTTAAAAGGATACTACAATGTGTTTCATCAAGTACTTACTGAGTATGGTATTCCCTATTTATTTTTTACCGATAACCGTACAGTTTTTGAATATAAACAAAAAAACGCCCCTTCTATCGAAGAGGACACATACACACAATTCGCTTATGCTTGTAAACAGCTAGGTGTTGAAATCAAGACCAGCAGTATACCACAAGCAAAAGGTCGAGTGGAACGATTGTTCCAAACCTTACAATCTCGCCTACCAGTCGAATTACGCCTGGCAGGCATAAACACACTTAGCGAAGCAAATGCATTCTTAAACTCCTACATAAAAGAATACAATGCCAAGTTTGCTCTAGAGACCAATCTTATCAAATCTGTCTTTGAAAAGCAACCCGTTTTAGAAGAAATAAATCTTGTTCTTTCTGTTCTTACAGAAAGAAAGATAGATAATGGACACTGTTTGAAGTTTAAAAATAAGTATTTTAAGACACTTGATAAGAACGGGCATCAGGTACACTTTTATAAGGGGACAAAGGCAATGGTAATAGAAGCATTTGACGGTAATAAATACTGTTGTATAGATGAGAGTATTTATGCGCTAGAAGCAATTCCGTCACATGAGAAAATATCAAAAAACTTTGATCTTACGCTGTCGCAGAATAGAACAATAAAGCGGAAGATACCAGGGATGCATCATCCTTGGAGAAGGCAAGAATTCTGGCGTTTTGTTAAAATGCAGGAACACCACTGGAATGATGAAGTCCCTGCTTAAATAGATAAAAGCACCAGCCACAGCTGGTGCTAATGTTTAAAATTTATTAGGACATTCTCAAAAATGCTTGACAGAGAAATATTTATAAATGCAATCCAAGAAGAAAAAGGGAGAAAAGATACTATAATTCAAGAAAGGCATCGAGTATAATATAGACTTTATTAAGGGTTTGTAGAAATTTATGGAATTTTATACAAAATTAAAAAAGTTCTTGATTATTTATAGAATATACTGTAATATTTATAAGGTTTGTGTTTTGCTAATGCTTAATAAAACTGAAAAACAACTAAGAGGAGGAAACAATGGAAAAGACACTGAATAAGAAAATTATTCTGGGTATCCAGCATGTACTGGCTATGTTCGGTGCCACTGTATTAGTCCCGGCTTTAACAGGACTTGACACATCAATTACTTTATTTTGTGCCGGAGCAGGTACCTTATTATTTCATTTGGTAACCAAGAAAAAAGTTCCTGTATTTTTAGGTTCCAGTTTTGCTTTTATGGGAGGTATTATTTCGGTCATAGGTGATTCTAGAATAGGAGATGCTGATTTCTTGGATAAATTAGCAGCGGTGAAAGGTGCAATTATCATAGCCGGTTTGGTTTATGCAGCATTTGCATTAATTATTAAAATGGTAGGTTATGATAAAGTAGGTAAATTATTACCTCCGATTGTTACTGGACCTATTATAATTGTTATTGGTTTAAGACTTAGTGGCACAGCCATTGACAGCGCCTTCTATGATAAGGGTGAATTTAGCTTAAAAGCCCTCTTAGTTACAGTTGTGGTTCTTTCCACAGTTGTCTGTATTTCTGTATTTGCAAAAGGAATTTATAATTTAATGCCGATTCTATTTGCAATCATTGTCGGATATATTATTTGTCTTCCATTAGGTTTTGTAGATTTAACACCAGTAAAAAATGCTGAGATTATTTCTTTAATGGACGAAAATATACGAGCACAGTTATTCCTTTTACCTACTTTTAGACTGGATGCAATTTTAGCAATTGCTCCGATAGCTTTAGTTACCTTAATTGAACATGTGGGAGATATAACTACGAATAGTGCAGTCGTAGGTGAAAATTTCGTGGAGGATCCGGGAATTCATAGAACTCTTTTAGGAGATGGTCTTGCAACCTCCTTAGCCGGTTTACTTGGAGGACCTGCTAACACAACGTACGGTGAAAATACAGGAGTTTTAGCAGTTACCAAAAACTATGACCCTTCCGTAATCCGAATTGCAGCAGTTGTTGCGATTGTTCTTGGTATCATCGGTAAATTCGGAGGTTTTGTAACCAGCATACCTACACCGGTTACCGGAGGAATCAGTATTGTACTTTATGGTATGATATCATCAGTAGGTATCCGTATTCTGATTAACTCCAAATTAAACTTCGGAAACAGCAGGAATCTTATGATAGCAGCCCTGATTTTGGTATTGGGTATCGGTTGTGACAATATACCGATAACAGCTACAGTTACAATTTCTGGACTTGCCTTAGCAGCAATTTGTGGTATAGTACTTGCGTTGTTATTACCAGAGAGTAAGGATTGTATACTGGAAGAGTAATAAATATATATAGTAGGATTGATAAAATTTGTTGCCGATTCAGCAACTTTATAGGACAAGCCCCTTGGCTTTTCTTGTTACACGAATGATAGACATGTATGTCTGGCAGCTTGTGTAGATAGAAAAGCAAGAGGCTTTTTTTGTTCTTTTGCTTATAACTGATTTGTTAGCCGTTTTAATTCTATAGTGGCTTTTTTAATATTTTTTTGAGAAATCACGGAAGAAACAACAGCTATGCCGTTAATGCCGGTATTTTTAAAGTCAGCAACTCTTGATTGGTTGATTCCGCCAATTACAATAAGCGGTAAAGTAAGAGCCGCTCTAATTTCTAGTAATTCATCCATGGAAACGGTTTTGGCATCTGTCTTCGTCGCAGTTGGATACATGGCTCCAATACCAAGGTAATCCGCTCCGCAAGCGGCGGCTTCCACAGCTTCGTGAATGGTAGAGACAGAAATACCAAGTAATTTATCTGTGCCAATTAATTTTCGAGCCAGAGTACCCGGCAGGTCGTTTTGACCTACATGGACACCATCAGCATCAATGGCAAGAGCTATGTCAATCCGGTCATTGATAATGAGTTTTGCCTGATACCGATTTGTTAGCCTTTTGATACTACAGGCCAGTTCATAAAATTCACGAGAAGTGGCTGTTTTTTCTCGCAGCTGAATAAGTTTACAGCCGCCAAGGAGAGCTTGTTCCACTGCTTCCTCCAAAGTCTCGGTACTCATTAGCTGGCGGTCTGTTACTAGATATAAGGAATAATCGGTGTTATTTTTCATGGATACGTACCTTCTTTATAAATGTTGAGGCTTCCATACAGCTTACAGAATCAATTAGTGCCGTACGAAAGCTTGCAGTCCCTTTATTTCCGGCCATTTCATATGCAGTCTCTCCTGCAATACCCATCACGGCAATACTTACGACAGCTGCAGAAAACATAGTATTTGATATTCCGGCAAAAGCGCCGGTCAGGGCAGTTGCCATACAGCCTGTACCTGTAACACGAGACATCATAGGGTTTCCATTATCTATGGTCACCGTTCTCTTCCCATCGGAGATAACGTCTTGTGCTCCGGTAATGACAGTAACGCATTGGTACTTCTTGGCAACTGTTTGAGCAACAGCAATGCCGTCTTTGTCGTAATCGGAAGGAGAGGTATCTACTCCCTTCGTTGAGACCTGTAAACCTGCGCAATAAGATATTTCTGACAGGTTGCCTCTTAAAATATCTATGTTCAATTGGCTGAACAGAGAATCTACGGTAGAATTTCGCAGGGTGGAAGCACCTGCCCCCACCGGATCAAGGACAATAGGAATCCCAAGTGTATTTGCCGCCTTTCCTGCTCTTACCATGGCACGGATTGTGTTATTATTTAAGGTTCCAAGATTAAGCACCAAAGCAGAGGATAATCTCACAATATCCTCCATTTCATTTTCGTCATCTGCCATTATAGGTGAAGCACCGATAGCCAGTATTATGTTAGCGCAATCATTTATAGTAACGTTGTTGGTAATGCTGTGAATCAGAGGTGAAGTTTCTCTGACTTTGGTTATGAGCAAGGATAAATCCTTTATAAATTCATTCATAGATAGCTCCCATCTACGGCCTTTTGCCGCATGTAAATTAAAGGGTTAAATTGAGAATCGTAGGAGATACGCCGTATTAAAGTGTTTATTACTTTCGCATACTATAAATTTGCACTAATTAGTATTTAATTCTATATTCTTACCTTCAAGTATTAAATTAGTAGTGTTCATGGCACACATTTTACCGCACATGCTGCAACTGTGATCATCAGCAGTTCTAACACTCTCATAATAACGTCTGGCTTTTTCACCATCGATTGCAAGTGAGAACATTTCCTCCCAATCCAGCCTGCGTCTGGCGTCACTCATTTTATCATCAACTGCTCTTGCGCCGGGCAGTCCTTTTGCGATGTCAGCAGCATGAGCAGCAATGCGGCTTGCTATAATTCCTTCTTTAACATCTTCTAACTCCGGCAGACGAAGATGTTCTGCTGGAGTGACATAACAAAGGAAATCAGCACCATTTGTGGCAGCGATAGCTCCGCCAATGGCAGAAGTTATGTGGTCATATCCGGGCGCAATATCTGTAACCAAAGGACCCAATACATAAAAGGGAGCATTGTGGCAAAGGCGTTTTTGAAGTACCATATTTGCAGCTATTTCATTAATTGCCATATGTCCAGGCCCTTCTACTATAACTTGAACATCTTTCTTCCAGGCCTCTTTCGTAAGCCTTCCAAGCTCTATTAATTCACTAATCTGAGAGGAATCACTGCTGTCATGCGTTGAACCGGGTCGCAGAGCATCGCCTAAGCTGATAGTAACATCATATTCTCTTAAAATTTCAAGGACTTTCTCGTAATGTTCATAAAAGGGATTTTCATTACCGGTCATTTCCATCCAGGCAAATAGTAAAGAGCCGCCTCTTGATACGATATTTGTCAAACGTTTTGTACTTTTAAAAACTTCTACACTATGTCTGGTAATTCCGGCATGAATTGTCATAAAATCGACCCCTTCTTTTGCGTGAGCTTCTATGACTTTTAAAAAATCTTCTGCTGTTATATCAGCCAATTCTTTTTCTAGGTAACCAATGGCATCATACATGGGGACAGTTCCAATCATGGCAGGAGACATGCGGATTAGTTCTCTTCGAAATGTGTTGGTTTTCCCATAATTACTTAAATCCATAATAGCATCACAACCATAATGTAAGGCTAGCTGAACCTTTTGGAATTCTTTCTCATAGTCTTTACAGTCTTTGGAAATTCCAAGATTAACATTTATCTTGGTTCTTAAGCCGCCGCCTATTCCTTCCGGAGACAGTGCAGTATGATTCTTATTTGCGGGTAAAGCCACTTGGCCTGAAGCAATTAAGTCTATGATTTTTTGGGGCTCCAAAGATTCCTTTCCTGCAACAATCTCCATTTCTTTTGTCAGAATACCTTTTTTAGCTGCTTCTTTTTGTGTTTTATAATTCATAAAAACCTCCTAATAATTCATATTTGTTTGCTTAATTTGCGAATTCCTTCCAGGACAAGTCCGTTTAGCGGTAGAACGAAAAAAAGTGGTTAGTAGGCCCATGACCTTTTCCTATGGGAAGGGCATGCCGGATGGCCCCAGTTATGTATTCTTTCGCCTTGTCTATGGCTTTTTCTACCGGTAATCCTTTTGCAAGGCAGGCAGTGATGGCAGAGGAAAAAGTACAACCTGTACCATGGGTATTCTTTGTTAGAATACGTTCAGACGAATAGGTTGTATAGCTATTGCCGTCATATAGCAAATCAAGAGCAGCTCCTTTTAAATGTCCGCCTTTTAGTAGGACATATTTAGAGCCCATAGAATAGATACGATTTGCTGCAATCTTCATATCCTCAACAGTCGTTATAGAAAGTCCGGTCATTGTCTCAGCCTCTGGAATATTAGGAGTCAGAATATAAGCAAGAGGCACAATTTTGTCTATAAGGGCAGTCAAAGCGTCTGATTTCATCAGTGCCTGTCCCCCTTTTGCTGACATAACCGGATCTATTACTATGAAGGGTGGCTTATAGAACGTTAATTTGTGCACAACCGTTTCCATAATCGTAACATCGGAAAGCATACCTACTTTTACGGCATCTACCTGTATATCTTCAAATACAGCATCAAGCTGATCTGAAAGGACAGAAGGAGGAAGATCATGAATGGAAATAACGCGAGAGGTATTTTCTGCAACTACAGAAGTAATGACACTCATGCCATAGGTACCAAGTGCGGAGAACGTTTTTAAATCAGCTTGAATTCCGGCACCTCCGCTGCAATCAGAACCGGCAATTGTTAAGACATGTTTCATAGTTAGCTCCTATCTGCGACTGTTGGTTACAACCATTAGTCGCGTATAATTTAAATCAAAAAATGCCCAGCAGAAAAAGCCAGGCATCGTTTATTTGCATAGATTCCTTGCTCCCTACCACGGTGTTAACCGTCAGGTTCTAAGGGTCAGGTTTTATCCTTCTCAACTGCAAGCAGTCCCCCCGCAAACTATTTGATTTAGTTAATTAATATAACAGCAGAAAAAAAAGGCATCCCCTTTAATGGGAACGCCTGCACAGACTGCCAGTGTAGTTGCTCCCTACCACGGTATTAACCGTCAGGTTCTAAGGGTCAGGTTTTATCCTTCTCAACTGCAAGCAGTCCCCCTGCTGACTGTAGTATAATATTTCCTGGTTACAAAGTCAATGAAATTGGAAATATTTCTTTTTGAGAATGTATTATTGGTTGATTCCGCTTACTTCCTGTCTTTCTAAGATAGAGTTATATAATTGCCTAAATTCAATAATGTAAAGGTGAATTTATTTACCAACGCAGCGAAAAGAGGTATAATAAAGATACAAAAGGAATATGACAGTTGGAAAGGAATTTAGAATGTATAACATAAAGAAAGTACGCAGAAAAGCCTTTTGGAAGATACTAAAACCTCACGGTATAAACCCAGGGGAAACCTTGGTGTCAGGCTGCCTGTTGGCAATTGTTGGCGGATTTTTAGATATATATACTTATAGGGTCAGAGGAGGGGTATTTGCCAATGCCCAGACCGGAAATATTGTACTTATGGCTGCAAGCATCGGTGAGGGAATACCAATTAAATTTATACACTATGTCCTTCCTATCTCTGCATTTATACTTGGGGTATTTGCAACAGAAGTTATAAGACATAAGACCAACGGAGAACAATTTATACATTGGAGGCAGTTAATTCTTCTGCTGGAAATCCTTTTGTTGTTTGGTATTGGATTTCTTCCCTCTGGCAGTTTAGATCCCGAGGTTAATATAGCAGTATCTTTTGTATGTTCACTACAGGTATCCGCTTTTCGAAAACTTCATGGACTTACCTATGCGACTACAATGTGCACCGGTAATCTGCGAACCGGCACAGAAGAGGCATACCATTTTCTAACAAAAAATAACAGGGAAGCCGGTAAGAAGGCGTTACTTTACTTTTTAGTCATCTTCATGTTTATAATGGGTGTTATTTTGGGAATATATTCTATCCTGTTGTTGCAGGAAAGGGCAGTGTGGGTGTGTTGTATTCTTTTGTTTGCAGTATTTTTGTGGATGTTTCAAAAAATACAAACAATAAAATAAATAATAACTGATATTAATCTCTAATATATTGTAAATAAATATTTACTTGCTATAAAGCCGAAGTTCCAGTGAACTCTACGGCTTTTTCTTATATACACTAAGGTTTAATCAGGCTAATACAAGTAGTGCAATGTTACTTGAAAAATAATTTAATAAAACATAAACTATTTTAAATTATAATTGACAAATATTTCCTGATGGTTATATAATATTACCTGTAAGAGATATGGAAAAAAAAGTAAAATCATGAATCAGACACAATAATTGAAAAGTGGCCAGTTTCAATTCAACCTATCTTTTATAGTTAAAATGTAAACATAACATAACAAAACAAAAGAAATAGGCCTTTGCATTTTATAGCTTAAAATAAAGGCAGGCAAAAATTCAAGGATTGATAGAAAATAAGAAGGAAAGGAAAGCCACGTAAACTCTATCAGTCTTATTTTTGTGGCTTGAAATGGACAGATTGTATGAAAGAAAGATTAATTCGCTTAATTCTATGTTTTATTATGAGTACTGCTATATTAGCAGGATGCGGTTCTGATAAAACGGCTTTGACGGATTCAGCAGAAACGAATCACACGGATGAATCAGCAGAAGAAAGCGGGGAGGCAGAGCCTGAGGCTATAACAACAGTAGGTCCAGAAGACGGTACACACCTTGAGATGTGGACCTTTGTTGAACTTCATTCTAACTTTTATGCTGAGATGCTAAATACTTGGAACCAAAAGAACCCGGATAAACAGCTTAATATTACCTTTACTACATATCCCTATGCAGATATGCATAATAAATTAATGATGGCAAACCAGACCGGTTCCGGTGCGCCGGACATTTGTGATATAGAAATTGGTCAATTTCCGAATTTCATGCAGGGGCAAGTGCAATTTTATCCGTTAAATGAGGTGATAGATCCTTACCGTACGGATATTGTTCCTGCCCGCATCGAAGTATACAGTAAGGACGGTAAGAATTATGGAGCTCCAACTCACGTAGGTGCAACTGTTATGTACTACAATACGAAGATATTAGAGCAGTATGGAATAGATTATACCAAAATTGTAACCTGGAATGACTATGCCGAGGCAGGTAAGAAACTAAAAGAAGCAAGCGGCGGTAAGGTATTTATGACCAGTGTGGATACCGGTGGAACAGACTGGCTATGGCTTGCCATGGCAGAATATGGAGAGGATTATACCAATAAGGAAGGTGCTCCGGACATAGAGCTTAATTCCATCAAACAAATGCTTACTATGCAGCAGAGCTGGCTTGAGGAAGGTATTGCTATGATATCACCAGGCGGGCAGGTAGATATGGAGGAGGGGTTCGCAAATATTGGAGATGGCAATATAGCCTCATTTCCTAAGGCAATGTGGTTTATGTCACGTTTCTTAAATTATTTGCCGGAAATGAAAGATACATGGGCTATTGCACCTTGTCCGGTATTTGAAGAAGGACAGCCAAGGTCAGTAGGCATTGGCGGAACCGGTACTGTAGTATCGGTACAATCATCAAATACTGAATTGGCAGCAGAGTTCCTTGCATTTGCAAAACTGTCTTATGAGGGAAACGAAAAGATATGGGAAATACTTGGCTTTGATACCTGTAATACAACCATATGGACAGACGAAACCATTACCAAGGACACAGGCAACAAGTATCTTTCCTATTTTGTAACCAATCCTTTTGATACACTAAATGAAATTAAGAATGAAATCGGTATTATAAAAGTGGGTAGAATGAATCCTGCTATAGCAGAACAATTTAATTTAACAATCTTAAATAATTGTTTTGAAAATGGTGCAGAAATAGAATCTGAACTGGCAGCCGCACAGGATGCCCTTGAAATAGAATATTAATAGAAAGGCTTTCTATGAAAAATTTAAAAAAGCTTTTGTATTCCCGCAAAGCGGCACCTTATGTTTTTGTCCTTCCTTTTATCCTGAGTTTTACTGTATTTTGGATTTATCCCTTGTTTAGTACGGTAAAAATGAGCTTCCAGTCCATACTTCCGGGGGAAATTAGATGGGTAAGGTTTGATAATTATAATAAGCTGTTAAAAGATAGTGTATTTCACTTAGCTATAAAAAACAGCTTCCAGTATATGCTTTTAACTTTAGTATTACTAATCCCCTTTCCGATGCTATTTGCCAGTGTAATGGATAGTAATCTGGTAAAATTGAAAGGCTTATATAAAGCCTTGTTGTATTTGCCGGCATTAACCTCAGTAGTAGTTGCAGGTACTATATTTCGATTAATGTTTAGTGAGTTAGAAGGGTCACAAATGAACCAGTTATTATCCTGGTTTAAAATAGAACCAATCAAATGGTTAAAATTACGTTCAACCAGCTACTTTGCCCTGCTAACGATTGCCTGCTGGAGATGGACTGGTGTTAATATGTTATACTTTTTGTCAGGGCTTAAAAACATTGACAAAGGACTCTACGAAGCTGCTGAAATTGACGGGGCAGGAGGTCGCCAAAAATTTATGTACGTTACCTTGCCTCTTCTTAAGCCTACCACTATATATGTTCTTACTATTAGCATCTATGCAGGTCTTGCCATGTTCTTAGAAAGCTTTATGCTATGGAATGGCAATGCGTCACCAAATAACATTGGTTTAACCATTGTTGGCTATTTGTACAAGAGAGGGATTGAGAAGAATCAGTTGGGATATGCCTCAGCCGTAGGATTAGTTCTCTTAGGAATTGCATTGACTATAAATATTATACAGCTAATTATGAACGGTACCTTTCGAAAGGAGGAAAAGGCATGAAGCGGTTGACAGATGCAGATTCCTCTAAAGAGAAGAAAGACAAAAAGTTAGAGGAAGAAGTGTATAAAGGAAAGGATTCAAAGAAAAGGATTTATAGAATGTCTGAAAAAAGAAAGATAAGCTCAATTACTGCCACGGTTTTTTTTACTTTCCTTGGAATTCTGGTTATATTTCCTTTTGCAGCGGCAGTATTGGCCTCCTTTCGTCCGGGACAGGAATTAATTCGATATGGACTCAGTGTAAAACTAGATAGAGCAGGCATGACACTTAACAATTACAGGTATTTATTTTCCGGTAAACATAATTACTTTTTATGGTTTAAGAATAGTCTTGTACTGACAATTCTGTCTGTTTCTCTAACACTTATTATCTGCTATTTTGTGGCCTACGGACTCGCTATGTATCAATACAAGTTAAAAAATCTTTTACTTTTTCTGGTCATAGCAACTATGATGGTGCCGTTCGAAATTCTGATGCTTCCATTATATCAGGAAATGATAGATTTAAGGTTAATTAACACAACAGCCGGTGTTGTCCTGCCGGGGCTCTGCGGAGCGTCAACTATATTTTTCTTTCGCCAGTTTATGATAGGACTGCCTGTAGAGCTTTTAGATGCGGGGCGGATTGACGGTGCCACAGAATATGGAATCTGTCTTAGGATAATGCTTCCAATCACAAAGCCTGCCTTTGCAGCAATGGCAATTCTAACAGGTATGGGAGCATGGAATAGTATGCTTTGGCCGCTGTTAGTATACCGGGAGGCTAGAAAGTTTACCCTACCCATTGGTCTAAATACATTGCTCACACCGTATGGCAATAATTATGATTTATTGATTACCGGATCTTGTTTTGCAGTACTTCCTATATTAGTACTATTTTTATGCTTTCAGAGTTACTTTATTGATGGAATGACAGCGGGAGCTGTAAAAGGTTGAATTATTTCCAGGGATGGTTTATAAGCCATCTCTGGTTTAACCAGTATTCGTAGTCAATTCTCTTTTTATACATGATTTTGTACAAATGGATTCCATAGAAATACAAAAGAACCCTTAGGTTAGGAACCGCTCTGGTAGTATCAATTAAATTTCTTCCTCTAACATCCGGTAACCCACACCGATTTCTGTCAGTATATATTCTGGTTCTACGGGATTTAGCTCTAATTTTCTTCGGATATTCGCCATATTTACACGCAGAATTTGATTATCCTTTAAAGCAAAGGGACCCCAGATTTTTGATATCATATAATCATAAGTTAAAACTTTTCCTGCATTTTGTGCCAGTAAGGTTACCAATTTATATTCAATCTGGGTAAGATGAACTTCCTCACCCCGAACTATAATTAGATGTTTATTAAAATCAATAGTCAAATCCCTGTTTTTAAATAAGGTCACAGGTAAAGCCTTACCAGTCTCTAATCTTAAGCTGTGTCGAAGTGCTGCACGAATTCGAGCCTTTAATTCTGAAGTACCGAAAGGTTTGGTGATATAGTCATCAGCGCCTGCATCTAGAGCCAGTACCTTAGATTTTTCATCATCTCTTGCAGAGACTACTATAATGGGGACACCGGACCAGCTTCGAACCTTTTCTACAACCTCAATACCATCCATATCCGGTAGTCCAAGGTCTAATAAAACCACATCCGGACAGTGAGAGGGGATTAGAGCCAACGCTTCTTTACCGGTCTGACAGTTAATCGTCTTATAATCACTAGCAGTTAAGGCAGTAGAGATAAAGTTACAAATATTCGGTTCGTCCTCAATAATTAATACAGTATTTTTACTCATGATTGTTCCTTTCAAGCGGCAGGGTGAATACAAAAACAGCACCGCCGTCTTTTTTATTTTCAGCATATATAGTCCCGTTATGGGCTAGAATAATGGTTTTACATATGGATAAACCGATACCAAATCCCTTTTTTGTATCACTACTTTTATTTTCATCTGGAGAATAGCCGTCAAAGATGGTATCTAAATTTGATGGAGTTATCCCAATTCCGTTATCAGTTACTTGAATATGGATAGAATCTTCTAAAAGGACAGCGGATAATAGAACCGGGTCATCCGTACCTGAATATTTAATGGAATTTTCCACAAGATTAATAATAACCTGTTCGATTAAGGTGGGATCCATTGGTACTATAACAATCTCTTCAGGTATGTGAACCTGAATGACAGCACCGGGGTAGCGTTTACGAAGTCTTAAGACAGCCTCTGTTATAACCTCTTCTAAAATCTCTTGTGATTTATTTACAGAGGATACGCCTTCTTTAATGCGGGTTATGGTAAGAAGATTTTCCACCATGTGTAAAAGCCAGTTGGAATCTTCATAAATATAATGGAGACACCGATTTTGTTCATCCGGAGGCAGTTTATCCCTATTTTTAATTAAGGTTTCACTAGCACCAATCATTCCGGTGAGTGGAGTACGAAGGTCATGTGATATGGCACGTAATAGGTTTGCCCTCATTTTTTCCTTTTCCGTTTCTAATTTTATAAGCTGTTGGTTATTAGAAAGATGCTGTCTTTCCAAAGCTATAGCTACCTGCGAAATAATAAGGTGAAGAGATGCTAAGGAATCCTCTGATAGAGAATGCATTGAAGGTCTATAGATACCGATGACACCAAAAACTGTATCGTGGGAGATAAGGGGCAGGTAGGTGCAGCTGGAATTTTGTGGGTAATCTGTATAGATACCTGCGGCTTTCGTATTTTCAAATACCCAGTGGGCAATAAAAGTTTCATGGTGAGATTTGAATAGCTTCTCATGATCTTGGCTTAAGCAATGATAGGTTCCGTTATTAGAAAGCTGAGGGGAAACGGGATAAAAAACGGTGGATGCACCCACAAAATCAGTTATATAATCAAGAGCCAGTTCTACAATACTGTTAAGGCCGTTTACGGAAAGTAATTTATTATTAATTTCATTTAATTTACGATTTCTAGTCTCTCGTTCGTCTGCTTTTTTTGCATGTTCCTTTAGATGAACAGTAGTAGTGCTGGTTAGGATGGAAATAAGCAACATTCCCAAAAAAGTAATCGGGTAGCCATTACGGGTGAAGTCAAGATTAAAGTAAGGCAGGGTAAAGTAATAATTTACGCCGATAACACCTGCCAAGGAAGAAAAAATACCCCATACATAACCATTGGTGTTCTTGGATATAAGAACCACAGCCAAAACATAAACGATAGATACATTATGATAACTGCCAGTAGCATATTTAAAGAAAAATGCCGTAATGGTTGCCAATGTAAGAATTGTTGTGGTTTTAAAAAAGTCCATTAGGGCAATAATTTTAGTAGGTCTGTTCATAGGGTTCCTTTCGTCTGACTATAATAAAGCATAAGTAAAAGTCAAAGAGACTTTGCTCAATTATATATTATAATACATTAGGTAAAGAAAGCCTAGGGCGTATATGACTAATCCATGAATTTTTATCGAGTTAAGAAAATGTTAAGAAATTTAGATAACATTGTATTCATGTAAATTTCATGTTAAGATTCATTGTGTAATAATATGATTAAGCATTTAGAGAATAGTTGGGAGGAAATTATGACAATTTCTTTAGGCGATTTTTTGCAGCAGGCAACAAGCAATCCTGCATTATTGATAACGGTGATTCTAACGCTGGGTGTAATCTTAGTTAATGGTTGGACAGATGCACCAAATGCAATTGCGACCTGCGTTTCTACACGCTCAATGGACCCGAAAAAAGCAATTATTATGGCAGCCATATTTAATTTTCTTGGAGTACTGGTTATGACATATGTCAATGCCACCGTTGCGCAGACTATTTATAATATGGTAGATTTTGGTGGTGATTCCAGAAATTCTTTGGTAGCATTATGTGCAGCGCTCTTTGCTATTGTAATATGGGCAACGGCTGCATGGGCATTCGGAATTCCTACCAGCGAAAGCCATGCATTGATTGCGGGTCTGTCGGGTGCAGCAATAGCACTGCAAAAAGGTTTTTCCGGTATTAACGGACAAGAATGGATTAAAGTTATCTACGGTCTCGTTATTTCCACAGGAATGGGATTTGGAATAGGTTTCGTAGCAGTCCGCCTAATTGAGTCATTTTGTATAAATATTGACAGACGCAAATCCAGACCGTTTTTTCAAAAGGCACAGATATTTGGCGGGGCTGCAATGGCGTTTATGCATGGGGCACAAGATGGACAAAAATTTATGGGTGTTTTCATGCTTGGAATCTTCCTTGCAAATGGTCAAAGTGATGTAACAAATTTTAGAATCCCCATATGGTTGATGGTATTATGTTCTGTAGTTATGGCTCTAGGCACCTCTATAGGAGGTTATCGTATTATAAAGACGGTTGGAATGGGAATGGTTAAACTTGATACATATCAAGGGTTTGCAGCAGATACGGCAGCTGCAATCAGTCTGCTAATATCCTCCGTGTTTGGTGTACCGGTAAGTACCACACATACAAAAACCACAGCAATCATGGGAGTGGGTGCATCAAAAAGACTTTCTTCTGTAAACTGGGGAATTGTAAAAGAAATGGTAGCAGCTTGGATACTTACCTTTCCTGGGTGTGGTGTCGTAGGATATTTAATGGCATATATTTTTATGAAGCTTTTTTAATTTGAGAGAAACACAATTTATATTAAATTTTAACGTGTACAGGTGCACAGATTGGAGCTTATATGAAAAGTAGAAAAGAATATAATTACTTTGAAGCATTTATAAATTTATCAAAATTTTCACTTAATTCAGCAGAAATTTTAAATAAAACGTTACATGAGTTTGATATAAGAAAGATAAACGAAAAAATTCGCGAGATGCACAATATTGAACATTCTGCGGATATTGCAAAGCATGAGATGTTAGAATGTCTAATGAAAGAATTTTTACCACCCATTGAGAGAGAAGATATAAATGTTCTATCTCAAAAAATAGACGATGTAACAGATGCAATAGAAGATGTATTAATATGTATTGATATCTTCAATGTGAAACACATACGTCCGGAAATCCTTAAGTTCACAGAGCTGATAGTAGATTGCTGTAAATCCATGGATTCCGCACTTGTAGAATTCCAAAATTTTAAAAAATCAAAAAAACTTCATTCAGAAATTGTAGAAATAAATCGCTTGGAAGAAGAAGGAGATGCACTTTATGTCAATGGAGTGCGTAACTTATATAAGACCTCTGGCGAACCCGTGGAACTGATGGTGTGGACAGAAATATTCCGTCGCCTGGAAAAATGCTTTGATGCTTGTGAAGACGTAGCAAATACTATAGAAAGTATCGTAATGAAAAACTCATAAAAGGATTGGTGAGTGTAATGTCTATATTCAAAAAAATGAGTCCCGGGCGTTTTATTGTTCTTGGTTTTGCAGTTGTGATATTAATGG
This sequence comes from Anaerocolumna cellulosilytica, assembly GCF_014218335.1. Classification (GTDB taxonomy): domain Bacteria; phylum Bacillota; class Clostridia; order Lachnospirales; family Lachnospiraceae; genus Anaerocolumna; species Anaerocolumna cellulosilytica. The sequence goes on from NZ_AP023367.1 coordinate 785,932, forward strand.
GAGCTGTCTTATTGACGATTCCTATATCTGCCAACAACAATGTCAATGTTTCCTTTTTGGATGCATTATTTAGTGCTACCAGTGCAGTCTGTGTTACTGGATTAGCTGTTATTGACATCGGGGATTCATTTAATATATTTGGAAGAACCGTAATGGCACTTCTGATACAGGTAGGTGGACTTGGGTTCGCCTCCGTAGGTGTGGGTTTCTTCCTATTAACAAGAAAAAAGGTTAGTTTTAAAGACCGTCTACTAATAAAGGAAGCACTAAACCTTAATTCTTTAAAAGGAATTATTAAGCTGGTAAAGTCAATTTTAATTATGACCTTATGCTTTGAGGGGATTGGCACTGTATTAAGTTTTATTGTGTTTTCAAAAGATTATCCGCCTTTAAAAGCTTTAGGAATAAGCGTATTTCATGCAGTTTCTTCTTTTAATAATGCAGGTTTTGATATACTTGGAAACTTTCAAAACTTAATTCCGTATGCGAATAATGTATTACTTAATTTAACAACTTGCGGTTTAATTATTTTTGGAGGATTGGGTTTTTTCGTAATCAAAGAAATCATACAAAAGCGCAGTTTTAAAAAGTTTTCTCTGCATACAAAAATAGTTATTACAATGACGATTGGCTTGTTGAGTATTGGTACTATACTTATAAAATATACGGAAGATATAAGTTGGCTTGGAGCTTTTTTCTTTAGTACATCAGCCAGAACTGCCGGTTTTACAACACATGCAATGGGCACATTTACCAATGCCACATTATTTGTTATAATTATGTTAATGTTTATAGGAGCTTCTCCGGGATCTACCGGCGGTGGTATCAAGACAACAACAACATTTACACTTTTTCAAAGTGCTTACAGCATTGCTACAAATAAGCATTGTTCAGCATTTAAACGAAAAATACCGAATGATGTTGTAATGAAAGCGTTTGTCATTACCTTGTTAGCAGGGGTAGTAGTATGTGTTGATACACTCCTTCTGAGTAGTATTGAACCGGACTATACCTTCATGCAAATATTGTTCGAGGTGGTTTCAGCCTTTGGTACAGTTGGTCTGTCTACAGGTATAACACCTGAGCTTTCAGAAGCAAGTAAGATAATCTTAATACTTACGATGTTTATCGGTAGACTTGGTCCACTTACGATTGCCACCATCTGGTCATTTAAGCCTATGTCCAGTGTATCTTACTCAGAAGAAACAATTACAATTGGTTAATTATAACTTAAAGGAAGAATATAAAATCATTTCATGTTCTCATTTGGGAAGTATTGTGTGTTTCATGCAATATGTATGAGTATGAATGTAAAAGAGGAGAATATCTCTGCTTTTTAAGGAGGATTAGGATGTTACAACATAAATCAACCATAGAATTCGGTATTATCGGCCTTGGACGCTTTGGCTTTGCACTGGCAGAGACCCTGGCAGATGCAGGTAAAGAAGTTTTGGTTTTAGACAATAATGAAAATAAGGTTAAGCAAATCAGGCATTTGACAGATAATGCATTTGTGGTAGGAGCGTTAGATAAAGAGACTTTAGAAGATGCAGGTATTCAAAATTGTGGGACTGTAATCGTATGTATTGGTGAAAAAATTGATGTAAGTATATTGACGACACTTAATGTAATCAGTATGGGAGTGCCAAGAGTGATAGCCAAGGCTATCAGCTATGAACAGGGCAGAGTACTTGAAAAAATTGGTGCAGAAGTAGTTTATCCGGAAAGTGATATGGCTATTCGCCTAGCAAACCGTCTTGTATCTACAAGTATTCTCGATTCGATTGAATTAACCGGAGATATAGCGATTGCTGAATTAAAACTTACTCATAAAATTGCAGGACAGACCGTATTGCAGGCTAACTTACGTAAAAAATATAATATTAATATTATTGCCTTGGAACAGGAAGGGGTTACTACCACAGATATAACACCGGATAAGGTATTGATGGTGGACGATAAATTAGTAGTAGTCGGAAAAAGGATAAACATTAAGAAATTCGAAGAGTTTCTAACCGGATTAAGATAATAATGCAGTGTAAGTGCTGATAGCACTAGAGCACATAGATGGGAGTTAGGATGAATATAGAAAAACAAAAAGCATTTCTGATACGATTTGTTTACATCGCATTAATATTAGGGCTTGTATTTATCAGTTTAAAATATGTTATGCCACTTTTAATGCCCTTTGTCATTGGTTTAATTGTTGCGGCATTTTTACGTCCAATTATTGATGTGATATCTGCAAAGCTTCATATTAAGCGCCCTATTGTTTCTATATTGATACTTCTCATTTTTTATGGTGTTCTTGTGTTTTTGGCTGTATTGGCAGGTGCCAGAGTGTTCAGTTACTTGCAGACTTTGTTTCCGCAAATACCTACTTTTTATAAAGAATCTCTAGAGCCGGCTTTCGATGGAATGACAAATGATTTATTAAATCGTTTCCCGGAATTAGAAGTATATTTGGAAGAAATATTTACAAGTATAAATCAGTCAATTCTGGAGTTTTTAACAAAAGTGTCTCAGGCGGTACTGGGTGTAATTACTGGTTTCGCAGGGCAGGTACCCACCATGCTCATCAATTTGATTTTTACGATTGTATCCACCTTTTTCTTTACAATTGACTATCATAGAATCGTAAACTTTGTATTAAGGCAGTTTGCAAAAGAAAAACGTAACATGATTTTGCTGGTAAAAGATAATGTTATCGGAACTCTTGGCAAATTTATCAGGGCGTATACTGTACTGATATTCATTACTTTCTTTGAACTTTCGCTGGGATTTATTATTCTTAGGATACCCAATGCTCTATTAATAGGACTAATTGTTGCCATTGTAGATATACTGCCAATTCTGGGTACTGGTGCGGTACTGCTTCCATGGTGTATGATTGCCTTTATATTTGGTAATAACAGTATGGGTATTGGAATATTAATACTTTATATAATTATAACCGTTGTAAGGCAGACACTTGAACCAAGAGTTGTAGGGCAGCAGATAGGACTCCATCCGGTAGTAACTTTAATTTGCATTTTTGTAGGTGCGAAACTTCTTGGAGTTGTAGGTATATTTCTATTTCCGGTAACTGCAACAATAGTTAAAAAATTAAATGATGAAGGTTCCATTCACTTATTTAAGTAAATAGTAGTATTATTAGTAAAGACGGCTTGAAACATAAGGTGGAAAAATATGCAAGTATGACACTTACTTGTATCAATAATTTGGACAAAATGTCTTAATTGATATTTTTTATCAAATACAACAATTTCTTGTGCTTGACAGTATATGTAACATTGTTATATAATTAACATGTTTGATAAATTAACACTTACAGTACATACTCCTAACATGGATTTGTACACTAAGGGAGGAGCAAAAAAATGAAAAAAGTTTTAAGTCTTGCATTAGTATTAGTACTTGTATTCTCATTATCTGCTTGTTCTAAAACAAGTTCAGGTTCATCTGATTTAAAATTCGGTCAGGTAGAATACGCAGCCCACGGAACTAAATCATTCGCAGTAACTTCAGTTGTTTTACAGGGAGATAAAATTGCTGTTGCCTATATTGACGAATTCCAGGTACTTCCTAAAGAAGGAACTACAGGTGTTCCTAACAGTGATTCCGATTTCGGTGCTAACTTTGCAGATGCAGCGCAACAGCTTGCATCTAAAAGAGTGAACGATGCTTATTACAGTGCAATGATGTCAGAAAAAGCAGGCGCAACTGTAACTATCGTTAATAACTTTGAAGCAATTGAGTCTTTTGCAGAAGGTAAAACAATTACTGAGTTAGAAGCAGCAATTAACGGAAAGACTTCCGAAGAAATTCTTGATGCAGTATCCGGTGCAACTTTAGTTGATACATCAGGATATATTCAGTCAATTATTGAAGCTGCAAAGGCTGCTAAATAATTTAAAGATGTCTATGCTCCAGAAGGAAACTTCTGGGGCTTTTTTTCTTTATCAATTTAAAAAAGCGGAACAGAATAGTGTCTAGTAAAGCATAGAAGCCGATGAATCGATACGTTGAAAATATGTTAATAGGTTAACATATTGTAACAAATAAGACCTACCTACACACATTTTAACTTGAAAATAATTGTAAATTACGCTATAGTAATGAAGACACATATTTGATTGTACAAAAAGAAGATTAGAAGGGTAATGGTATGACATACTTTGATAATGCAAAGCAGATTATGATAGAAATTAATAAAGCGATTATCGGTAAGAATCAGGCAGTACAAAAGGTCTTGACTGCAATACTTGCCAAAGGTCACATACTAATAGAAGATATACCGGGTGTTGGTAAAACCACACTTGCGCTGGCATTTTCCAAAACCATGACATTGGATTACAACAGACTTCAATTTACACCGGATGTTTTGCCTACAGATGTATTAGGATTTCATGTGCTGGGCAAAGACGGTGGGATGAATGAATTTAGGCCCGGTCCGGTTATGTGCAATTTATTTCTGGCGGATGAAATTAACCGGACATCCTCAAAAACACAGTCAGCACTTCTTGAGGTAATGGAGGAGGGGAATGTAACTATTGATGGATTTACCAGAGAGGTTCCAAAGCCCTTTACAGTTATAGCCACTCAAAATCCGATAGGGTCTATTGGTACCCAGATATTACCGGAGTCCCAGTTGGACCGCTTTATGATAAAAATTTCTATGGGGTATCCGGACATATTAAGCGAAATGAGTATGCTTAAGGGCAGGGAGAAGCAAAAACCCCTTGAAATTCTTCAGAAGGTAGTAGATAAAACAGATATTACTAAGATGCAGTCCTTAGCAGAGCAAACATATATTCATGACAGTATCTATGAATATATGGTGAAACTTGTTTTGCAAACCAGAAAACACAACTTTATAGAACTTGGTGTAAGTCCACGAGGAACGATAGCTTTAATGAATATGGCAAAAGCAAATGCTTTTATGCATGGCAGAGATTATATGATTCCGGAGGATGTTAAATATGTATTTCGGGATGTAATAGCCCATCGATTGATAATGAGTTCAAAAGCCAGAATTAACGACATGACGATTCAGCGCGTAGTTGATTCCATATTACAACAGGTACAAGCTCCAAAACTAGCTTAATAGGTACATTACGACAGATATTTATGGTAAGGCGTTAAAGATAGGAGACAGATGCTTAGGAATAAAATAGTATACCTTTTCTTTTTGTTATTTGCGGGAATTCTTTCTATATTATATAATGTATATTTTATGAGTGTTGTTTTTATAGCGGTAATTCTCTTACCGTTTTTCTTGATGGGAATTACCGCAACGACGTTATATTTTCTTAAAACAGATCTTGAACTTCTGGACACTTCTGCCAGAAAGGGCGATCCCTTTTCAGTAGCTGTACTTGTTAATAATCAGACCCTATTCCCCGTTACTAAGCTTACGATTGAATTGACTTATAAAAATGAATTATCAGATTTGGTGAAAAAAGAAGCAGTTACATTAGCTTTGGATTTAAGAAGTAGCAGAAGGATTGATATTAATCTGTCCTCAACTCATTGTGGAACGATACAATTTCAGATTAAAAGGATAAAAGTATATGATTATTTTCAAATGTTTCGAATTTCTAAAAAAGTGAATGTATGTAAATCTTTGGCGGTCATACCACCAATCCATGCTATAAAAGAGGATTTTATCGAGGATAAATATAATATAGAGAGTGATTTTGATACAGATAATTTTTCAAAACATAGGTCTGGGAATGACCCATCAGAAGTGTTTGGAATTAGAGAATACCGAGAAGGAGACAAAGCAAGTCGAATACACTGGAAGTTATCTTATAAACAGAACACATTGATGATAAAGGAATTCAGTGAGCCCATAAAAGACTCTATTTTTATTTTACTTGATTTTTATTTGGTAGAAGGGGAGCGGAAAAGGCTGTATTACTATGATGGGCTGCTAGAGACTGTTTTAAGTGTATCCAATGCCTGCTTGGACTATGGGCACCCTCACTCTATTTATTGGTGTAAAGAGAATGGAAGCTGCATAGAACAAAAAATAACAGAAAGAGAGGACTACTATGGGGTTCTTGATGTCCTGTTACAAGAAGATGCAGTAACCCATTCCTATTCTAATGCCTTTAACAAGAAACAGTTACTGTCAAAGGATAAAGCCACCCATGTGATTTATATAACTACCCACGTAACAGAAGAGATGATAGCACAGGCGTCAAGAGAATGGTATGGTACATTGTTGTATGTATTTTATATAAAAGTTGATGAAACAGTAGTGAGTAAGGAGTTGCATGAAAGTTTTACAATGAATGATGTAATACTCTATGAAATCTTATTAGATGACTTGAAAGGGTCTCTGGGCAAAATTAGTAAACGATAAGAAAGGAGGATTGCATATGTTTGGAAATCAAAAATATCAGGAAAACGGGTTGAACATATTAGAAAAAACTCTGATTCAAAAGCAAGGTAAAGTGTCAATATCCCCAATACTAATCCTTCTTCAACTTCTGTTGAGCTTATTAGGTATTTATGGCTGTGTCTATAGTTTTCTCTCCGGGTTTAATATATCAGTTACAATCTGGTTAATACCAGGACTCATTTTGTCAGTGCTATACTTTAATATTATATATAGATACAAAAGAGCAATGAAATACACCATATGGATAACCTTTTTAATTTATTTGTTTGCATTAAATCTAAATTGGGAGAAGTTTCAAAACGGATTCTGGCATATTGAAAATTATGTAATTGACGGATTAAATCGTTATTATGATTTGAATTTGCTAAAATATCTTGTAGATAATACCTACGCCAAAGAAGAAGCAGTCACTATATTTATGCTATTTATAACGGTACTGCTTGCTATAATAATAACTGGGGTAATACTGGGAAAGGGAACGAAAGCTCTTTTTATTATTACCAGTCTGCCGTTGGTAGCCATTTCTTTTGTGGTTGGTGCAATACCTGATGCAGGTCCCCTAGGAGCGTATCTAGTCTGTATAATAAGTATAGCTGGGATGCGTTTGACAATAAAAGAAAATAGAAAAAAATCTAATAAGAGTATGAGCTTAGAAACCCAAGATACGAATCGTGAAAAACATATAAGGTATCTTATAAGTCTGAAAACCGGTGGTTTTATTGCGGCAGTAGTAATGTTTTTGATGTTGGTGATTCCGGTTATATTTACACAGAAAACCTATGAGCAAAAAGTAGATGTGACCAGTATTAAAGAGAAACTACAAAAAGAAATGTGGGAATTTAACTTGTCTGAGGCAATAAACGAATTGGATCTACCAACCATTAAGGGGATAGAACTATTCGGTAATGTTGCCTCAGGAGGTTTAAGCGGTGGTAAACTGGGAAGAATCGGCGAAGTCAGATTCAATAATGAAACAGCCTTAAGAATACAAACTGCTACTTTGGGAGCAACCATGTATCTAAAAGGCTTTGTAGGCAGTACTTACACCGGAGATGCCTGGGAGGGATTAACGAAAGCTCAGCTTTCTGAGTATGAAGCATTGGCAGAGCAATGGGAAGGTAGAGATTTTTCCATAGGAAATCAGAGTAGTTATTACATGTCTTTGTTGGAGAAGCTGGAACCCAGAGCTTTTTATAATTTAAGTTTCTATAACGGAACCATGGATATAACAAGTGTTAATACCAATCGAAGTTATGTATATGCACCATACCAGTCAGTATTTCCGGATAGTATGGATATAGCAAATTCCGAATACGTTACTTCCGGTAAAAAGTTAAATGAATACACCTTTCAGTATTACGGTAGTTACACAGATATCTATAATTTCGATAAAAGAGAAGCTGAATTAATCAGTAATATTTATTATGGAAGTGCGGAAGCTTTAAGTGGAGAGACAGAACAGACCATTGCTAAACTAAAAGAATACAATCAGATGGAGCAGGCTTACAGCGAATATGTACGTAAGACTTATACCTCACTGCCGGAGAATTCATTAAAGGAATTAGAAAGGTACTTTAGTGAATATAGTTTAGCAGGCAGTGAAGACTATGCGGAAGAAAATAGACTAGTGCAGATTATTGAGACGGTAAGACAGATGGTGAACAATGGAACCGTCTACTCTTTATCACCTGGAGTGCTGCCCAAAGGAGAAGACTTTATTGAGTATTTTTTATTTGAGAATAAATCCGGGTACTGTGCCCACTTTGCGTCAGCTGCAACAATGCTTTTTAGAATGTTTGGAGTTCCGGCTAGATATGTGGAAGGATATGTTGTCAAAACAGAAGATATAGCTAAAGGAAGCGTAATAGGAAAGGAAAAAATAACGGCTTATATAAGAGGGGAACGAACGAAAATAACGACAGATTTAAAAAATATTAAGATAACAGATGCCAATGCGCACTCCTGGGTAGAGATATATCTAGAGGGTTTTGGCTGGATACCTGTAGAGATGACACCCGGGTTTAATATAGGAAGCGGAGCTGCAAACATACCACTCGTTTTAGAGGAAGAAACAATTCCAACGGTTACCCCTAAACCTTCACCCTCAGCATCGCCTTCTCAAAAGCCAACAGAAGATAATGAAAAGAAAGAAGACACCTCTAAGGAAGAAGGCAAGAAGGAAAATCTAGCAGAAGACAATAAAATAAAAAGCTCTGTTCAGATATTACTTAATATTATAGGTATAGCTGCTATTGCTCTTGTTATATTACTAATTCGGGAAAAAATTCTATCCCGAAAACATAGTAAGCTTCTAGATAAAGCAGATTCCAGTGTAAAAGCATTACTCATTTATCAAGAATTTGTAAAAGTGTTGGACTTTCTAAAAGTAGAAGAAGAGATAGAAGGGGAACAGGCAGGTAAGAAGCTGGTAACATGTCTGCCGGACATTAAGTTAGAAGAATATATGCATTATATGAATATTGTAAAGAAAGCCAAATTTAGCAATAACCTGATAACAGAAGAGGAAGCAAGTGAGGCAGAAAATTTTTATAAAAAAGTACTAAATACTATATACATGAGGGCTAACCCTGTTGTAAAAATATATTTAAGATATATTAAGGTGCTTTAATATAAATAGTTTTAATGATTTATGGGCTATTTATTAAAGGAAAGTTAAGGAAAGATTAAGAATTAACTTACAGGCCTTTAACCCATGGAAAATGGTTCACAGGATAAGGTTCCTATGCTATAATAAGCTCAGAAAAGATATACATTTAGCTGTGCTAAATGGTGTGGAATGAAGATACGAAGTGCCTGTTTTACAGCAAAATATGTGATATCAGCAAACAATAATGGAAAGGAAATCATGATTTCTAGGTAACTATGTCCTTTTTGGTATAGTTACCTAAAGTCATATCTGTGATTAAGAATGAAATTAAATAACAAGTTAAACAAGAAGTACACGTTAATATCGATTTATGTAATCGTAACAGCAATCATTATTTACTGTTTATCATTAGTTGCGAAAGCGGCGCCCGTCATATTTATGGTAATTATGGAAAGAGTAAATTGGCTGATGAAGGTTTGCAAACCGATTGTCTTGGGTTTTGTATTTGCCTATTTATTTGAACCCCTGAATAATTTCTTTGAAGTACGGTATGAGAAAATAAGAATCAAAAATTGGAAACTAAAATCCGGTCGAACTTTGGCGGTTTTTACAACAGTAATTTTGTTTTTTCTTGCTATAGTGGGCATTATATCGCTGTTAGTTTATACGGTAACGGATCAAATTCGGGTTGCAAATTTTGATGATTTATCAGTTTTAACAAGTTCTCTGATAAAAACCTTTAATGATTTTTATAATTCAGTTATAAATAAATTGGCGGATATGAACATCCAGTCACAGGAGATAACTAATTATATAACAAGTGTTGCGACACCAATACTAGAATATTTGAAAAACACAGGAACCACTACCATATCTTCCTTCGGAAACCTATCATCTTATATTACTACGTTTTTGTTTTCACTTATTATATCTATATATTTCATGATAGACGGAAGGATGATAAAAGTTTATTTAAAAAAGGTGGGTAAGGCTTTATTTAATGATCGATTCAACAATAAATTTTCTACTTTCCTTGCTGATGCAGACTATATATTTTCAGGCTATGTAAGAGGACAGATGGCGGATGCCTTTGTAATGATGGTTTTAATCAGTCTAACATTGATGATAGCAGGAGTAAAGTTTGCAATTATCATAGGAATATTTGCGGGTATTGGTAACCTGATTCCTTATTGTGGCCCATTTATAGCATATTTTAGTACTGCCATTGTATGTTTGATTAATGGACAATATAAAGAACTCATTATTGCAGTGATTGCTTTAGTCATAATTCAGGCCATTGATGGGAATGTTATCCAACCAAAACTTTTAAGTAAAAGTATTGAGATTCATCCGGTAATTGTAATCATATCATTAATATTCGGCAGTGCTATCGGTGGTTTAATGGGTATGTTATTAGCTGTACCTGTAGGAGCCTTAATAAAACTTTTATTCGTTAGATTTATTGATCATAGAATACAGATAAAAGAACAAAATAATGCAGAAACTGATGATAAAGATAAAAAATCCTTATAAAGAATTACAATAATTAGGAAAATTCAGAAAAACGTAAGAAATAGTGTAGTCTTTATTTAAGATATTAATAGTATGATAAGAATAGGTATGTCATTATAATGGGAGGAAGGTGTTCCGGTGGAAAGCCAGATTGAAAAAGTAATCGAAGTCAAGAATGTAAAGAAAATTTACCGGATGGGCAGCGAGAAGATATTCGCCGTTGATGACGTAAGCTTTGATATACTTAAAGGCGAATTTTGTTGTTTGCTGGGAACCTCGGGTTCTGGTAAATCTACATTGCTTAACTTGATGGCTGGTATAGAAAAACTATCCAGTGGTCAGATTATAATAAAGGGCAAACGAGTACACAAAATGAGTGAAAATAGTTTAGCCCGTTTTAGGCAACGTTATTTGGGTTTTGTATTCCAATCCTACAATCTGATGGGGTCTATGACAGCTTTAGAGAACGTAGAATTTCCCTTGGTTTTTAAAAGAATCAGGTCAAAGAAGCGAAAAAAAATGGCACGAGACATGTTGATAAAAGTAGGACTTGGTTCCAGGTTAACACATAAACCCAAGGAAATGAGCGGTGGTCAGCAGCAAAGAGTTGGTATAGCCAGAGCATTTGTTGCCAAGCCTGAAATAGTGTTTGCCGATGAACCGACTGGTAACTTGGATACAAAGACTACCATGGAGGTTATGAATCTAATAAAGAGTATTGCAAAGGATAACAAGCAGACCATTGTCATGGTTACACATGACCGCAGGTTGGCTGACTTTGCAGACCGAATTATACATATATTGGACGGGAAAATTCAAAGTATAGAAGTTAATGAACATCCGATGGATGGAAGTACCAAAGAAGAGAAGGGGGAAGAGGTTCACAGTATGGAATCAGAGGTATCGGACGAGGATATGAAAGAAGAGAACTTACCGGAACCTAAAGAAGAGAGTGAAGAAATAGCTGGAGTTACTGTAGAAAACACCAGTCAGCCAGAAGGGGAAATTGCGGTAACCAACGTCTGATTATGCAATTACTAATGCCCTTAAGGGGAATAGGCGAATCGACTGGGATTGAGTCAAAAAGATTTATATGTGTGTTAGCACAGACATGCGTTATATTAAAAGATAGCAGTACTAAATAGAGATGAAATTAATAGGAAGAAGAGGGAAAATAAAATGAAAACTGCAAAGAAAATATTTGTGGCAATGCTAATGGCAGTGTTAGTAGTTAGTAATTTTTCGGGAAGCTTGATAACAGTCAAGGCGTCAGATAATCCGAATGGGTTGTTATTTGTTGGAAAGGTAGAAGATATAAAAGGTGTACCGGGTGAGACCGTTCATGTTAAATTACCTGTTAGAACGGACACAGGTTACATAAAATCTCCAAGAATTACAGTAAAAGCAGATGATATGCCGTTTACAGTACATAATGTTACTTATTCAACAGACGCGGCTTCTCCATATGATATCTCCTATTTTGCTACTACCTACATTGAATTTGATTTAAAGGTAAAAGAATCAGCAAAGATAGGAACTAAAAAAATATCAATACAGGTAGCTTATACTACCCAAAGTGATGATGCTGTTGAGAATAAGTCCTTAGACCTTCCAAGTCTTAATTTTATAATTGATAAAGAAAAAGAACCGGCGCAGTTGACCGTTGGCAGCATTGAATTTGACAATGCAGTCGTTGGTACGGAGGTAGATTTAAAATTTACTATTAAGAATGAAGGTGAAATCACTGCTCAAAATGCTTATTTTACAGTAGAAGGTTATAAGGAAGCCGGATTAACACCTAAATATACCAAAATGGATCAAAAGATAACCAGTGAAGCGAAACTTGGACCTGGCGGAACCTATAATGTTTCTTTACCAGTAGAAGTATTAAAAAATGCAGAAGCTGGCTCAAAAAGTTTAAGCGTTAAAATGACTTTTAAAAATGAGAATGGTGAGTCCTTAAGTAATACCAGCCTCATTTATGTTAATATTGAATCCAATACCGATTCACCTAAAATTGAAGTAGTTAGTACGAAGAACGCCAGTGAGTTAAAAGCAGGAGACAGCTTTAACTTAGTAACAACCATAAAGAATTCCGGTAAATCTGTGGCAAAAAATATTGAAGTAACAGTAGGAAATCTTGGTGTGAAGGGATTTCTTCCGGGCTTTACGACAAAGACAATTACAGTTGCGGATGTAAAAGCCGGCGGTAAAGCGGATATCAAAATTCCTTTAATTGTATCCAATGAAGCTACGGCTGAATTAAAAGAAGTACCTATTACCATTGCATATAAAGATGCAGCGGGTGTTGTATTAACCACAACAACTACAGCTTATCTTGAAGTTGTTGCAGGAGATGGAGTAGATTCAGAAGGAAAACCAAACGTAGTAATTAGTAATGTTTCACAGAGTCCGGATTCCCCAAATTCCGGAGCCAGAATTGATGTATCTTTTGATTTAGAGAATAAAAGTAATGTTGATATTACAGACATCAAAGTAAGTTTAGCGAGTGGAGAGGCTAACTTTAAGCCTCTTAACAGTGATCCATATGTTTATGTATCTGCGTTAAAAGGAAACAGAAAAACAAGAATTACAATACCGGTTACCACCATTGAAACGATTGCAGAAGGTACCAACGGATTAAACATCACTTATGAATATAAGGCAAGCGGCAAAACAATAACTGGTAATACGGCTACTTTATATGTACAGAATATTCAGAATACAGGGATTGGAGCAAGTAAGCCCAAATTAATAATTAGTGATTTTGATACAGAAGGTGAATTAAGAGCTAACAATGTCTTTAAATTTAAATTTGATATCAAGAACACTCACACCAGTGTTGATGCAAGAAATATAAAGGTTACAGTAACCCAGGCAGAAAATATATTCTCAGTAACAAAAGGCAGCAATAACTTTTACATAACGAATATACCAGCAGGTGAGACGGCAACTAACACTATGGAGTTAAGAGTTAAATCGGATGCAACTACAAAGTCATATCCAATCGAGATAACCATGGAATATGAATATGAAGGTGCTCAGGCGAATCCTACTACCGGACAGACCGGTGAGACAGTAAAAGAAACCATCAATTTACAGGCAATAGAAAATACAAGACCTGCTATTGAGAATATTGGAGTTGGTTCTTGGGATGCAGTAATTGTTAATCAGCCTACACCTTTGACCTTTGATTTCTATAATATGGGTAAATCTCCTTTAAATAATGTACGTGCAACAGTAGAAGGCGATTTTACGGTTAGTACAGGAGATATGCAGTATATCGGTAACATACAGGCAGGTTCACCGGAATATGTTGAAATGGAAGTTATACCAAGTGTGGAGGGACAGGCAAAAGGAACCTTGGTGATAACGTTTGAAGACAGTAATGGAGAAGAAGTTAATTTCACAAAGGAATTTGAAACGGTTGTACAAGGAGAGGCACTTCCAGATCCCACGGATAATGGTTTTCCAGATCCAGGTATAAATGTTAATCCGGTTAAATCACCTATACTACCTACCTTGGCGTTTGTATTAATTCAGATAGCTATTTTAATTATAGGAATACCCCTTTCCAGAAAAATGGTATTACAATTATATAGAAGGAAGCTTAGAAAACAGGAAGAAGCAGAATAGGCAGAGAGGAGGCATAGTATGAGAATATTAATGGATCAGAACTTAAATGTACAAGTATTTTTATCTGAGACGAATCAATCTTTAATTCAGCATGAAGCTGCCATAACAGACATTTACGGTGGAGAAATGACTGGAGAAATTCCAGGGGATGTCACAGGAACCGGTGCAAAGGACCCGTTATTGTCAAGTTGGCCTTTTGTAATAGGTATAACTGTAGTGACGTTAGCTGTTAGTATAGGAGTTGGAATTCTTTTAGCAAAAAGAAAAATAAAAAAAGGATTTGAGCTTTATGAGGATTAGCGATTTAATAAAAATGGGTCTAAGGAATTTGAGTCGAAGAAAAGCCAGAACAGCGTTGACTATTATTGGTGTTATTATCGGTACCTTATCCATTGTTGTTATGATATCTATCGGTATAGGTATGAACACGAATTTTAAATCCCAGGTTATGGAGCTTGGTAGTCTTACTACTATTACAGTCGAAAAATATGCCAACATTATGGATTCAGAAGGTAATTATGTAAGTTCCAAAGAGCAGTTAATGGACGATGCATTGGTGGAGCAGATAAAAGGACTAGAACATGTAAAAGCAGTTTCTCCAGTTTTATCTGGAAGTATGATGTTAAAAAGTGGGAAATATGAAAACTATACACAGGTTTACGCTATGGATAGCTCTACACTTACAGAATTTGATTTTCCTGAATTAACCATGGGTACATATCCTACTCCGGAAGCGAATCATTTCATTATATTCGGTAGTGATGTTATGAAGAATTTTTATAATCCAAACTCAAGGAATTACACAACAAAGGAAGTAGACATCACAAAAGATAAAATCACCTTGCAATTTGATTCCTATCGTTATGCCGTCAACGATAAAAAGAAAGCCTTTTCCTTAAAGGTGACAGATTATGCTGTAATGGAACAGGTTAATAATTATGAGTATGATTATTTCTGTTACATGGATATTAACTACTTCAAATCAATTTATAAAAAATATCTTAATACTCTAAAAGCTGAAGATCGTAAAAAAGCAAAAAATGCAATTGAAAGCTATGAGAGAATTAATATTACTGTAGATAATATTAAAAATGTAACAAAAGTTCAGGATGCAATTAAAGAATTAGGCTTCCAGACCTCAAGCCTTGCAAAGATTTTAGAACCCATGCAGGAAACTTCTAATATGATGCAAATGGTACTTGGTGGAATTGGAGCAGTTGCCATGCTAGTATCAGCGATAAATATAGCGAACACAATGATAATGTCAATTTATGAGCGTACAAAAGAAATTGGTATAATGAAAGTACTTGGTTGTATTATTCATGATATTAAAAAATTGTTTTTATTCGAAGCCGGAATGATTGGACTTATGGGAGGAATAGTAGGTATTATCCTCAGCTATGTAGCTTCGTGGGCCATTAATAAATTTGGTCAGCCTTTATTTAAGGCGCTTTTATCTTCAAGTAGTATGTATAGCATGGAATCTGCCAAATTTTCTGTAATACCGCTTTGGCTGCCCCTTGTAGCAGCAGGTTTTGCAATGTTAGTTGGTATAGTGTCCGGTTATTATCCGGCCAACCGTGCAACGAAGATTAGTGCTATAGAAGCTATGAAAACAGATGGTTGATTTTCTCGTTCAAGATGGCGTAGACATCTAATATTTTGGGTGGTTTAGAGTTTAAGTAGAATAGTCTTATAAATACATCTATGGAAAGCTATTTGTATGGTAGGTATTGTAGAATCTTTATCATCAGCATAGTAACTTTCTATAGATGTATTTTGTTATATAAAGAGGTGTAATATGTTTCTGTACTTCTTTCTTTAATTTTAAAGAGCTTTATATAGGTTACAAGTCATAGTAAATATAAATGTCGAAAAGTTTAGAAAAAACCTCACGACAAACGCATGAATGTGTTCTATTAACAAGCACTTGAATGTATCTTTTTTAAGTATTACAGATTCAGAATGTTTTCCAAGTGTCTTTCAGGATTCGTTCCAATTGCAAAGCGTTTCATTTTCAGGCTCATGGGCGTTTTCCTTAATTCATATATCCTTAATACGTTCAATGCCAGTTTTCTCATGATATTTAAATTAAATGCTGCCTGCTTTTCAAGGGTGTGGTTGTCATCCTCTCGAAAGGTTACATCCAGATGCCAATGAAAACTTTCCACCATCCAATGTCCCCGAATCGCTCGGGCAATTTCGCTGACCTCTAGTGGTAGACTACTTATAAAATATCGGGTTTCCGTTATCTCTACCTCGTTTCTGACTATAGTATTGCGTGTCATTGCAATGGATTTCAGCCCTGCCCAGTCCTTCTTCTGCTCTAGCCATGCAATATCTACACTCTGCCAGTATTCGCGCTTCTCTATGCCGCCTCGCGCTTTCTCTATTGTCTTTGTAT